>NZ_CP133265.1:4375312-4677500 GCF_030915505.1 Neobacillus sp. OS1-2 | reverse complement strand
CCTAAGGTTTCCTGAGGAAGGCTCGTCCGCTCAGGGTTAGTCGGGACCTAAGCCGAGGCCGAAAGGCGTAGGCGATGGACAACAGGTTGATATTCCTGTACCACCTCTTTATCGTTTGAGTGATGGGGGGACGCAGGAGGATAGGGTAAGCGCACTGTTGGATATGTGCGTGTAAGCAGTTAGAGCGAGAAGTAGGAAAATCCGCTTCTCACCACGCTTGAGCTGTGATGCCGAGGGAAATATAGTACCGAAGTTCCTGATTCCACACTGCCAAGAAAAGCCTCTAGCGAGATAAAAGGTGCCCGTACCGCAAACCGACACAGGTAGGCGAGGAGAGAATCCTAAGGTGAGCGAGAGAACTCTCGTTAAGGAACTCGGCAAAATGACCCCGTAACTTCGGGAGAAGGGGTGCTCTTTAGGGTTCATAGCCCTGAAGAGCCGCAGTGAATAGGCCCAGGCGACTGTTTAGCAAAAACACAGGTCTCTGCGAAGCCGCAAGGCGAAGTATAGGGGCTGACGCCTGCCCGGTGCTGGAAGGTTAAGAGGAGGGGTTAGCTCACGCGAAGCTCTGAATCGAAGCCCCAGTAAACGGCGGCCGTAACTATAACGGTCCTAAGGTAGCGAAATTCCTTGTCGGGTAAGTTCCGACCCGCACGAAAGGCGTAACGATCTGGGCACTGTCTCAACGAGAGACTCGGTGAAATTATAGTACCTGTGAAGATGCAGGTTACCCGCGACAGGACGGAAAGACCCCGTGGAGCTTTACTGTAGCCTGATATTGAATTTTGGTACAGCTTGTACAGGATAGGTAGGAGCCTGAGAAACCGGAGCGCTAGCTTCGGTGGAGGCGTCGGTGGGATACTACCCTGGCTGTATTGAAATTCTAACCCGCACCCCTTATCGGGGTGGGAGACAGTGTCAGGTGGGCAGTTTGACTGGGGCGGTCGCCTCCTAAAGAGTAACGGAGGCGCCCAAAGGTTCCCTCAGAATGGTTGGAAATCATTCGTAGAGTGTAAAGGCACAAGGGAGCTTGACTGCGAGACCTACAAGTCGAGCAGGGACGAAAGTCGGGCTTAGTGATCCGGTGGTTCCGCATGGAAGGGCCATCGCTCAACGGATAAAAGCTACCCCGGGGATAACAGGCTTATCTCCCCCAAGAGTCCACATCGACGGGGAGGTTTGGCACCTCGATGTCGGCTCATCGCATCCTGGGGCTGTAGTCGGTCCCAAGGGTTGGGCTGTTCGCCCATTAAAGCGGTACGCGAGCTGGGTTCAGAACGTCGTGAGACAGTTCGGTCCCTATCCGTCGTGGGCGCAGGAAATTTGAGAGGAGCTGTCCTTAGTACGAGAGGACCGGGATGGACGCACCGCTGGTGTACCAGTTGTTCTGCCAAGGGCATCGCTGGGTAGCTATGTGCGGACGGGATAAGTGCTGAAAGCATCTAAGCATGAAGCCCCCCTCAAGATGAGATTTCCCATAGCGCAAGCTAGTAAGAACCCTGAAAGATGATCAGGTTGATAGGTCAGAGGTGGAAGCGTGGCGACATGTGGAGCTGACTGATACTAATCGTTCGAGGACTTAACCAAATAGAAAAGCGGAAGCGGCCGGTTAGCAACGTATGGCCTGGAGGGCTTTGACTGAGATAAAGGAAACACGAAGAGCGTTAGCGATTCGATGTTGACTTATCGTAGGGAAAAGACCGAAGGACACTAGTTGCTGGACGCTGGAGCTAGACAAATTATAAAAGCGAACTTGATTTTACAAACTTCTTCTGCATTATCTAGTTTTGAGAGAACGATCTCTCAATTAAATTAGTCTGGTAATTATGGCGAGAAGGTCACACCCGTTCCCATACCGAACACGGAAGTTAAGCTTTTCAGCGCCGATGGTAGTTGGGGCATGCGCCCCTGTGAGAGTAGGACATTGCCAGGCTGTTATCAATGGAGGATTAGCTCAGCTGGGAGAGCATCTGCCTTACAAGCAGAGGGTCGGCGGTTCGAACCCGTCATCCTCCACCATAAACATATCATGTTAACTGTGCCGGGGTAGCTCAATTGGTAGAGCAACTGACTTGTAATCAGTAGGTTGGGGGTTCAAGTCCTCTCGCCGGCACCTTTTTTACTTTTTTTTATTAGTTTCCTAGAATATAAAAATGCGGGTGTGGCGGAATTGGCAGACGCACCAGACTTAGGATCTGGCGCCGCAAGGCGTGGGGGTTCGACTCCCTTCACCCGCACCAAAGTTTTTTGCGCTAGCAAAATAACTTACCATATTTGCGGAAGTAGTTCAGTGGTAGAACACCACCTTGCCAAGGTGGGGGTCGCGGGTTCGAATCCCGTCTTCCGCTTTTGTTTTAGCCGGGGTGGCGGAACTGGCAGACGCACAGGACTTAAAATCCTGCGGTAGGTGACTACCGTACCGGTTCGATTCCGGTCCTCGGCACCATTCGGTTTCGGGAAGTAGCTCAGCTTGGTAGAGCACTTGGTTTGGGACCAAGGGGTCGCAGGTTCGAATCCTGTCTTCCCGACCAGGAGTAGTTTTCTAAAAACATATATTTTTGGCGGTGTAGCTCAGCTGGCTAGAGCGTTCGGTTCATACCCGAAAGGTCGGGGGTTCGACTCCCTTCGCCGCTACCAAAGTAATCTTTTTTGAAAAAATGGAGGAATACCCAAGTTTGGCTGAAGGGATCGGTCTTGAAAACCGACAGGCGGGTAACACCGCGCGGGGGTTCGAATCCCTCTTCCTCCTCCAGTTTTTATTTATGTTCATATGTGGAGGGGTAGCGAAGTGGCTAAACGCGGCGGACTGTAAATCCGCTCCCTTCGGGTTCGGCGGTTCGAATCCGTCCCCCTCCACCATTATAGGGGCATAGTTTAAAGGTAGAACTAAGGTCTCCAAAACCTTCAGTGTGGGTTCGATTCCTACTGCCCCTGCCAAAATAATTATCATGCTGCTTTATGCTGCAGAATTTCATCTTTTGCCGATGTGGCGGAATTGGCAGACGCGCACGACTCAAAATCGTGTTCCGTAAGGAGTGTCGGTTCGACCCCGACCATCGGTATACTATCATCGCTTGCCAAGGCGGTGGATTTAACGTTTCTTACACATTGTAAGGAACGTTTTTTATTTATCTCCAAGAAGAGATTTATATAAGCACATAATACATAAAAATAGAAGAAATGGAACCAATTAAAACGAGTGTGAAGAAGTTGACGATACTTCTGATTCGGGAATCGGGCAGTCTGAAACAGGATACCCTTTTTATTGGAAATTGCGAAGGCACAGATAGGATGATAGAGCCTTCAAAAAAATTCAATTCATACTTTACAGGTAGGAATTATATGTTATAATAAAGTTAATCAAATTACGAATTTAATAGTTGTTGTATTCAAAGGATGGTTTTTGTAAAACAAAAGGAGTGTTTCCGATGAAAATTAATGATGAAAAAAAGAGACAAAAACTTATCAATAAATTAATTTTTTTAAACGTCTATCCCAAAGAAGATCAACAGCTGTATAAGTTTCCACTATCGAAATTAGAATATGAGTATAGAAAATTTAAATTACAAAACCATCCACATGGAGAGTTTGGGTCTATTCGGTTGGTATAAATAAATATGGTTACGTGTCAATAGACTGTATGGTGTTTCTTCACCTGCAGTCTTTTTTATTGGGAATGAAGACATAAAATGCTTTCCTAAATGTTACGAATTTGTGATTATGATCGTTATTTTTTCAATTTTTAGTAATAGCTTAGTAGAATATAAATAGAATAGTTATTGTCATCAGTTTGTTTTCCTACTACTAGAAGAATAATTATTTCTTACTTAATTGACAAAGCGAGGGGAAAAAATATGGACGTGAAAAACAATGCTAATTCAGAGGGGTGCCCGTTTCATCACGGAGGCGCTACTAGTTACAAATCAAGCGGTACCTCAAATCGAGACTGGTGGCCAAACCAGTTGAACTTGAACATTCTTCATCAGCATGACAGAAAATCTAACCCAATGGGAGAAGACTTTGTTTATGCAGAGGAATTTAAAAAACTAGACTACTATGCTCTTAAGAAGGATCTTCAGGAGCTAATGACAACCAATCAAGAGTGGTGGCCTGCTGATTATGGTCATTATGGTCCATTATTTATCCGTATGTCTTGGCACGCCTCTGGTACGTATCGTATAACCGACGGCAGGGGTGGTGGTGGAGCAGGGGCACAGAGGTTTTCACCACTTAACAGCTGGCCAGACAACGGTAACCTTGATAAAGCTCGCAGGCTGTTATGGCCGATTAAGCAAAAGTATGGAAACAAGATCTCTTGGGCTGACTTGCTCCTTCTAGCGGGTAATGTTGCCATTGAATCCATGGGTGGTAAAACATTTGGGTTTGGAGGAGGACGCGAAGATATTTGGCATCCAGAAGAAGATATCTACTGGGGAACTGAAACAGAATGGTTAGGTGATAATCGTTACTCGGGGGACCGTGAGCTAGAAAACCCACTTGCTGCCGTTCAGATGGGGCTTATTTATGTTAATCCTGAAGGTCCAAACGGTAAACCGGATCCAATTGCTAGTGCTCGCGACATACGTGAAACCTTTGCACGTATGGGGATGAACGATGAGGAAACAGTGGCATTAATTGCAGGCGGTCATACTTTTGGTAAAGCACACGGTGCAGGTGATGCTGCACATGTTGGTCCTGAACCAGAAGCTGCCCCTATCGAAGCACAAGGGTTAGGTTGGTTGAGCACACACGGCAGTGGTAAGGGGCATGACACCATCACCAGTGGGATTGAAGGTGCTTGGACGGCTAATCCAACACAGTGGGATAATGGTTACTTTGATCTATTGTTTGGGTACCAATGGTGGCTTACAAAGAGTCCTGCAGGTGCATTTCAGTGGCTTGCTGTAAATCCTGATGAGAAGGATCTTGCACCGGATGCAGAAGATTCATCCGTAAAAGTTCCAACGATGATGACTACCGCGGATATGGCATTACGTTATGATCCCGAATACGAAAAGATATCTCGTCGTTTCCATCAGAATCCAGAAGAATTTGCTGATGTATTTGCCAGAGGTTGGTTCAAACTTCTTCACCGTGATATGGGGCCAAAAGCAAGATACCTAGGCCCAGAGGTTCCTGAAGAAGATCTTATTTGGCAAGATCCTGTTCCAACTGTAGATTATGAATTAACAGATGCGGAGGTAGTAGAACTTAAGGGAAAAATCCTGGATTCTGGACTTACAGTCAGTGAGTTAGTTTCAACTGCCTGGGCTTCTGCTAGTACTTTCCGTGGCTCAGATATGCGTGGAGGCGCTAATGGTGGCCGCATTCGTCTTGCTCCGCAGAAAGATTGGGAAGTGAATCAGCCGGTACAGCTTGCAAAAGTTCTTCGTGTACTGGAAGACATTCAAAGTAAATTAAAAAAGCAGGTTAGCCTTGCCGATTTGATTGTTCTTGGTGGTAGTGCTGCAGTAGAAAAGGCAGCACGAGATGCTGGCTTTGATGTTACAGTTCCCTTTGTTGCCGGTCGCGGCGATGCAACGGAAGAACAGACTGATGCTGAAAGCTTTGAAGTACTAGAGCCTATTGCAGATGGTTTCCGTAACTATCAAAAGAAACAGCATCATGTAAGTCCTGAGGAACTGTTAGTAGACAAGGCACAACTCTTAAATCTTACTGCACCAGAAATGACTGTACTTGTTGGCGGTATGCGTGTTCTAGGTGCAAATCATGCTGGTACAGAACATGGTGTATTCACGGATCGTGTGGGCATACTCACTAACGATTTCTTTGTCAATTTACTCGACATGAGTGTCGAGTGGAAGCCTGTTGAAGGAAACATATATGTAGGCCGTAATCGCAAAACAGGTAAAGTAGTACGTACTGCAACAAGAGTCGATCTCGTGCTCGGATCAAACTCCGTACTGCGTGCCATAGCAGAAGTTTATGCTCAAGAGGATAACAAAGAGAAGTTTGTCCATGACTTTATTGCTGCGTGGGTCAAGGTAATGAATGCAGATCGCTTTGATCTTAAGTTGAACAAAGCTCAAATAGTAAGTATTTAGACTTACAAAAACTGAAACTTCCAAAAAAATAATGTGCCTGGTCACTCCCCGCAAATTGTTGAGTTCTCCTCGATAAGATTCGGGAGTGACCGGGCTTTTTTAATGATGAGTATTTCGTGTGCCAAATCGCATGACTCTTTTAGAATTTTTTACTTTCCATAGAGGATAAAGTACAATGAGGCAGAAGGTAGATAGAGAATGAGAGGAATACATCATGACATTTTTAGAAAAGATTAAGCCACATTTGCTTAGCGATGATATCTTAATCCAAGAAGTAGTTCTGTACGCGTTGCATGATTATCCATTGGTCCCCGAAGAATGGACCAATGAACTGTTGAAAGATGCCTTTAAAAGCAAAGACAAACAATCAACGATCTTACTTTATGTAGAAAATCAAACCATCAATGAAGAGGGCGTTAGGATTCTACTGGAAAATATCCCATTGATGGATCCATCCGAACGTCATTTAGCTTTCAGACTATTTAATCAAATCGAACCCGAACTAGCCTTAAAATATAAGGAGCAGCTTCAAACCTTTGTTCCGGCGGATAGATGGTCATTATATGAGCTAATGTTAACAGGAACGGAGGAAGAAGTTTACACCGAATATGGAAAACTTCTATATGACCTTGATCGTGACACTTCATTCCAGCATGACAACTACATAAAAGCAAAAAATCTGGCGGCTTGTTTGGTGAAAAAAGGATGGGTGACGGAAGCAGAAATCCACACAGTCTTTCAAGAGAATCTAAAAGAAGCATGGTTTTCATCTAATGGAATCTTAACCGTTTATATGATTGGGTTATTAAAAATGGAACAATATATTCCTTTACTGGCTAGTTTATTGAACCGTGATGAGGATGTTTTGTTAGAGGAAGTTTCTGTTGCACTCATTGGATTCCAATCCGATGAGGTAGTGAAGGAAGTAGCCCCATATCTTCGGAATCATGATTCCATCATTTATGCTGCCTCGGTTATTGAAAATATTAAGTCAGATTATGCTGTTCAGGTATTACGAGATGCCTATCGCTCTACGAAAGAACTTGATGAACAAGATATGCTGACTGAATCACTTTGCCATCATTTTTCTAAAGAAGCACTGCCTGAAATAACCGAACATATGAAACTGGAATATTCATCAGGCCTGGTGGACATCGAACAGACCGTTTATAGCTACTTTTCAATTTTGGGCCTAGATCATCCTGAACTGCGAATTTGGAGAAAGGTAGCAATGGAAAACGTGATGGACTTTAGAGGTGAACCAGAACAGGTGAATTCTCTTTCAAGTGTTCCGGTTCGAAACGAAACTAAAATCGGCCGAAATGATCCATGTTCATGTGGAAGCGGGAAAAAATACAAGAAATGCTGCGGTAAATGAAATTTAATAACAAAAAACTTCAGGGTTCTCACTGTTAGTGGGAGCTTTTTTGTACCCACATAAAACTTTTTTTTCCTACCAGACTATATAAAATGTTTAGAGTACAAAAATAGCCATTATCGCACACTATTTTTTTCTAAAAAAATTTGTTGCTAAAGTAATCATGGAACAATTTCAAAAACAGTCCCTTGGTTAAAATCAGTCACTTTCATAGAGCCATGAACACCTAAATAGAGTTTGGATTGATCCAGATTCGTTCCCAAACTAACAAAATATGCTGATTGAGACCCAAAATTATAATTGGTTTCAATCACACTAAAATCATTTAGTTTACCATCTGCTCTGAATCTGGTATATGCCAAAGCACCCCTAACCTGCGGTTGAGATTCTCTTCGAGCAAGATCAGAAAATACAACGCTACCAGTTAAATCGGGGATTCCATTCCCCATATAGGATTGCACTCCCGTAAGTGAGGTTCCCCCAAACTTATCGGGCCTTCGATCTTTATGAAAATAACTAGTAAGAGGCTGAATACGCATAACTGAAGTTTGGACTGCTTCGTCGAAATAAGCAATTGTTTTCTCATCCAAATCGGGATTTGCGGAGCAGTCCCGTATTATTGAAGTTGGAAAAGCGCCTTCCCACCCTCGCCAGCCAAAGTTAATCAATCCTTTGTGGGTGGATTTAGGTTTCATTAACGAAGTTTGGACAAGCTGATGAACCGGTATTGGGTAATAATGAATGAATGAAAAAATCGACTCTACCAAATCCTGTCCGACGTTCCCCGTATATTTGATGTACTGATTATTATTCCTTTGAAATGAAATACCTGGGATATTGCGGACTCCTATGGCCATTACCGAAAGTGTTTCCTGAATAGGTAGGGGAAGTTCATTAAAACGTGTGACTACTGGTGGAGGAGAGATTGATGTATGTTTACCTACGTCAATTTCAATGATTTTACCGGCTATTTCCATTTGATTCTGGCTTAAATTAAATGGATCATAGCCTGATCCACCATCTCCGGTGGTTAACACAAGTTTTCCTGTTTCAGGTGAAAAGTTTAAACTATTGACCCCATTATGATTAAGAAATGGTCTTCTTAAGTTAAGCAATGTTCTTCGCTTTTGAGGTTGGCCATTCGATTGTAAAATCCATTCTTCCAATGTATCAATATGATTATATTGTGTTTCTCTATTTGTCCACCTTAAGTTTATGGTTTTTGGCTCACATGGATCAGGCTTAAACTGTTCAGAAAGAGCACCTGGTCCTTGTGTTCCGGCTACTGAGTAATGGAGATAAAACAGACCGTTATAAGTAAATTGGGGATGAAACGCCAATCCCAGCAATCCCCGTTCATCATAACCACCTCTAGGACCGCCTAATTTTAGAATTCGCGGGCGAATATCCAAAAAAGTCCTTATACCTCCGTTGGCTATGTAAAAGATTTCTCCGACCTGGGTTGCGATAAATAATCTTTCAATTGAGTCTCCCGGAAGTATTGTTGTTTTTAAAACAGTGGGTAGATTTAACTTCGTCATAATGGGACGTAAACGAACCTTAATCTTTTTCACCCAACTTTCCCCTCCTTCTCATGTTTTCTTTTATAAGAATATGAGTAGACGTGTTCTGTTAGTACCAAGTTCGGGCTGGGGGAGGATAGCGAACGATGGGGTCTTGTGCTATGCTAAAAAAGAAGGCTCTTTTCTACTAGTTTGTTGCTTTCTAGAATTCGGTGATTGGACCCTAAAATTGGCTGATATATGGGCTGTGGAGGTAAATAGTTCAAAAAATTAATTGTTTTGTAGCTGAAAATAAATGCTATTTATCAAGAGAATAAAGGAAAGGGGACACCATGAAATATTTGAAAATTGTCATACCCGTTATGGTTATTGTAGCGGTTATTGCGTTATGGATGCTAGGCAAGTATCATGCAGCTGTACAACTTCCAATGCGCATATTGATCGCAATAGGAGGGGCACTCCTCTCAGGCATTGTGAGCTTTACCATGTTGAAGCTAGATGTTGATCGAGTCGACACAAAAACAAATAAATGAAGTAAAAAATATAAAACGCAAATGTAGCCATATTAAAATAATGGCTACATTTGTTTTAGAGTTAGTTTCTGAAAAAAATCTATCTTTTGATTGTTTAATTCCTTTTCTATCTAATAGCCAACCTTAAAAAGATTATATGAGTGTTTTGGTCATAATTAAGTCAATTTGTTCTTCATCACCCATATAAAAAGAGCGGGATCCAGTTTGAACAAACCCCATTTTCGTATAAAAAGCAATCGCATTTTCATTTTTTTCCCAGACCCCAAGCCATAATTTCTTTTTACTATGTTCCATCGCACTTTCAATCGCTTTATTAAGAAGAAATTTACCAAGACCGTGTTTCTGAAATTTTTTCTTTACATAAATCCTCTCGATTTCAAGTGAATCATCACCCATTTCCACTTCAGAAAATCCCTTTAATGCAACCTTGTTGGAATGGTCATTTTCTTTTTTTATGAAAGGATAAACATTATTTCCTTTCTCTGTAGGAAAAAGCTTTTTAATTTTTGGGTTATGTTCATCATCATCCTATCTTTGTTGCATTTGCAATAAAAATAGGTAGAGAGATTGCGTAAATTGAAAGACAAATTCGGAAAACGATTAGAAATTAAAAATCTGATTAAAAATGGTAAAATAAACAAAAATGATAAATAAATTCTTTACACTGGAATTTTGATCACATTCTGGTGTAGGAAAAGTGATTAGAAAATAGTAGGAGGCAAAATGATGTCAAATGCAAATCAAAAGATCGTGCCCCATTTGTGGTATGACAAGGAAGCCAAAGAAGCAGCTGATTTTTACGTTTCCATCTTTCCAAACTCAAAAATAATGGATGTAACTTCAATCCACGATACACCGTCGGGCAACTCAGATATAGTCTCTTTTGAGCTATGGGGGCAAAAGTTCATGGCAATTAGTGCAGGACCATATTTCAAAATCAATCCGTCGGTTTCTTTTACAGTTAATTTTGACCCTTCACGAGAAGAAGACGCAAGTGAAAAAATATTTGAGGTTCGGAACAAATTGTCCGAAAATGGAACCGTGTTAATGCCACTTGAAAAGTATCCCTTCGGTGAGTGCTATGGCTGGGTTCAAGACAAGTATGGGTTGTCGTGGCAGTTAATTTTAACGAATCCAGAGGGTGAGGAGCGGCCAGCAATAATGCCTTCATTTATGTTTGTAGGTGATAAATGTGGCCATACGGAAGAAGCCATTCATTTTTATTTATCAGTATTTAAAAATGCCAAGCAGGGGCATATTGCCCGCTATCCTAATGGCATGGAACCTGACAAAGAAGGGACAATCATGTTTTCTGATTTCAATTTAGAAAATCAGTGGTTTACTGCAATGGATAGCGCACACGATCATAAATTCAGTTTTAACGAGGCAATTTCATTCTTGGTATACTGCGACACACAAGAAGAGATTGATTACTACTGGGACAAGCTCTCGGCAGTTCCTGAAGCCGAGCAATGCGGCTGGCTGAAAGATATGTATGGTGTATCCTGGCAGATTGTGCCAAGTGAAATGGATCAGATGATGAGTAAGGGGACACCCGAACAACTTGCCCGGGTAACGAAAGCATTTCTTAAAATGAAGAAATTTGATCTTGTGGAATTACAGAATGCCTACAAGGGATAACGCGAAGAATTTATATTCAAGGAGGTAAAACATGGATTACATTTCACCGGAAGTATCAGTGTTAATGGTGAAAGAGTGGCCCAAAGATACCATAGCGGCTGGACGTCGTCATACCGTTGGGCTTAAATTGGATGGAACGGTGACTGCTGCGGGGGATAATAATTATGGCCAATGTGATGTAAGCGGCTGGAGCGATATGGTGGCGGTCGCAGTGGGTAATGTTCATATGGCGACGAACACGGGCAATGCGCATACAATCGGGCTTAAATCGGACGGAACGGTGGCGGCTGTGGGCTGGAATATGCATAAACAATGCGATGTAAACGGCTGGCGTGATATTGTAGCAGTGGCCGCAGGTTGGCGTCGTACTGTCGGGCTTAAATCGGATGGGACGGTGGTGGCGGTTGGTCGAAAAAATGAAGGCCAATGTGATGTAAGCGGCTGGAGAGATATGGTGGCGGTCGCAGCAGGTGACTGGCATACTGTCGGGCTTAAATCGGATGGAACGGTGATGGCTGTTGGTAATAATCGGTATGGTCAATGCAATGTAAGCGACTGGAATAACATTGTGGCAGTATCGGCAGGCTACCTTCATACTGTCGGACTTAGGGCGGACGGCACTGTTGTAGCTGTTGGTTTAAATAAGCATGACCAATGCGATGTAAGTGGCTGGCGCGGGATTGTGGCGATAGCAGCGGGTAGTAATCACACCATCGGCCTTAAATCAGATGGAACGGTAGCGGCTGTGGGTTTGAATAAGCATGGCCAATGTAATGTAAGTAACTGGTACGGTATTGCAGCGGTATCTGCGGGTTGCGCGCATACTCTCGGCCTTAACACGAATGGAACGTTGGTGGCTGTTGGTGATAATGAATATGGCCAATGCGAGATAAGCAGTTGGCGCTGCATCCAACAGACCGGGAAATAGTTTTTTTAACAACAAGCAAGAGAATAACAGCACGAGGTGCTTCTGAAATCATTTCTTTAACCCCAAAACGGCTTGATACCTGTGTGTCAGGTGTGACACTTTTAGTGATACTCCTATCTATTATTCTTGTGTGATTCCCATCACGAAATGATCGATACGTTTGGCGTATGCTTTTAATAAAAGTAATTCAATTCTATCCGAGCCCTTTTGGATATAAAAAATTAGGATCCATGGGGAAGGAAGAATGAGGAGGGATTTGTGGTGGAGGATTCGAAGGTTACATTTAGCCCCGCATTGCAGCAACTAAGGCGCGAACATGTGTTTCTCCGGGCAGATATGGATATTTTCTATGAGATCACGGAAGAGATAGAATTCGAGTCGGGTCCAGCTGTGGTTCAGCAGTTTGCGAAATTGTACGAGCAGATTTCGTCTTTCAATGAGAAGCTTAAGGCACATTCCAAACGAGAGGAAGAAGGATTGTTCCCTATGATGGCCCGCCGCCTCGGCGAAAATGACAGAACCATCGAGGCTATGGAATATGAACATGAAAAGGCGGAGCAGCATCTACGTGATTTTCTCACCGAAGCAGAAAAGGCGGGTTTAAACATCAATGAAAACGACGCGCAAATGATTACTGTATACGCCGTTCAGGCTCATGCTACCTTAATACAACACTTTGCCAAGGAAGAAAAAGCGCTATTTCCATTGGCTGAGAATATACTGTCGAATGACGAGAAGAAGGAACTTGAACGACTGCTTCTAGTAATATCATAGCTGGTTAGGTAAATATCAGTAATATATAAACAGTGGGATACGATTGTTTCCCACTGTTTTTTCGTTATTCGACTGGTGTTTACATAAGTAAAATTATTCTAAATACGTGTTTGATGAATTTTCATGCTGAAAGACCTTTATGTATTTCAATTTTTGATATTTATTTGATAAGCAACAGGAAATTGTCATCTTCTTCTCGAATACAAGTAGGCAGCATCAATAGACAGGTTTGCCAAGGGCTATTTTATTTTGAGAGGGGTATAATCAATGTCCAAAACGATTGTTGAAAGCATTTACGGTAAGCTGCAAGGGAAACAGATTGATGGTGTATTTGCGTGGAAAGGGATACCATTTGCAAAGCCACCAATTGGAACTCTTCGCTTTCGTGCTCCAGAAGTGCCGGATTCTTGGGAAGGTGTTCGAGATGCAACCTCATTTTCAGCTGTTGCCCCACAACCAGAAAGTGAAATAATGGAGTTTTTTGGAAGTGATAACTCAAATATGAATGAGGATTGTTTATACTTAAATGTATGGTCTCCAGGCGCTGATGAAAAGAAACGGCCAGTAATGGTTTGGATTCACGGTGGGGCGTTTGTTTCAGGATCTGGATCCAGTAGTTGGTATGACGGTGCTTCGTTTGCTGCTCAAGGTGATGTCGTTGTTGTTACGATCAATTACCGACTAGGGATATTGGGCTTCCTTCACCTTGCAGAAATTGGAAATGAAGACTATGCGACTAGCGGAAATTGTGGCATTCTTGATCAGGTTGCGGCTTTACAATGGGTACAAGAGAATATTTCGGCTTTTGGGGGAGACCCGAACAATGTAACGGTATTTGGGGAATCCGCAGGTGCCATGAGCATCGGGGTATTACTAGGTTTTCCTTCAGCACAAGGTCTTTTCCATAAAGCAATTCTCCAAAGCGGTGCTGCTGCAAATGTCCATTCTTCGGCAAGAGCCACAAAAGTGGCGGGTCATCTATTAGCGGCATTACAAGTTGATTCTACGAATCTGTCTAAATTAGAAGAAATGCCGGTTGATCAGTTAATTCACGCTTCTGGCATAGTACCTCCCATGAGTTTAGGACCAGTTATTGATGGGATCGCACTTCCCAAAAATCCAGAAGTGGCGATTTCAGAAGGTTCAGCAATGGATGTACCTATTCTAATTGGTACGAACAAAGATGAATACAATATTTTCAGTGTATTTGATCCAGAGTGGAAGAACGCAGATGAAGCAAAGGTTCATTCTCTTTTTGAAAAAACATTTGGACACTTACTGCCTGTGATTTCAAAACAATTCTCAAATAGTGGTCCACTAAACCAAGAACTTTTTAATAAACTACTAACTGCTAGTGTCTTTACAAATCCTGCACAAAAATTATCAGAGATCCAGATAAGCAAGGGTGCTCCCGTTTGGATGTACCGATTTGATTGGGAAACACCCGTATTTAATGGTACACTGAAAGCTACACACGCGTTAGAAATTCCATTTGTATGGAACACATTGAATAAGCCAAATACTGAAAACTTCACGGGGGATTCCCCGGAAAGGCAACTTGTCGCCAATCAAATGCATCAGGTATGGATTAACTTTGCACGGACTGGCGATCCAAACACAGAGAACCTTCCTGAATGGCCAAGGTATGACATTAATAATCGATCAACCATGATATTTAATACTGAGAGTGCCGTAGAAAATGACCCAAATAAGGAAGAGCGGATAGGTTGGGAACAAGTAACTATGCTATTGAAATCCTAATAAAAATGAGGATTAAAGGAGATTCACCATGGACAGACTTCATATCGCTAATTTGCCTACTCCGATTCAAAAGTTAGATCGTCTCGGAGAAGAACTAGGAGTAAATCTATATTTGAAACGCGATGATTTTACAGGGACGGAAGTAAGCGGAAATAAAGTAAGAAAACTTGAATTTTCTGTTGCGGATGCACTGCAACAAGGTTGTGATACTCTCGTTACTGCTGGAGGCATTCAATCTAACCATTGTAGGGCGACGGCTGCTGTCGCGGCAAAATATGGATTAGGCTGTGATCTTATTATCAGAGGAGAGATTCCAAATCATTTTGAGGGAAATCTTTTTATGAATCAAGCGCTTGGTGCCCGTGTTCACTTAATTTCACCGGAAGAATCCAGAGAAGAGAAAATGGATGAAATTGTTGAAAACTTAAAATCTCAAGGACATAAACCTTATTTAATTCCAGTTGGCGCATCAAATGCCGTAGGGTCTTTAGGTTATGCTGCGGCTATTGAAGAGATTACCCAACAGGAGAATAATCTAGGGATCCAATTTGATACGGTTGTCATTGCTGTTGGCTCAGGGGGAACCTATGCCGGGCTTTGGTATGCTAACCAGAAGCAGGGAGCAAGACGAAAAATTCAAGGATTCGCGGTTGATAACAACACAGAAATCTTTGTGGAAACCATTACTGAAATACTGAAGGAAATGTACCTGAATGATGATTTGGAATCACCTGAAGAGTATAAAGATATTTTAATTAATGACCAATATATCGGCACCGGTTATGCAAAAAGCATACCAGAAGAGCTGGCTTTCATCATGAAAACCAGCCGAGAACACGGGTTTCTGTTAGATCCTGTTTATACGGGTAAAGCGTTTTACGGTCTGGTTTCGGAAATACAAAAAGATCAATTTAAAGATGCAAAAAACATCCTCTTCATCCATACTGGCGGTCTTCAAGGATGGACACAGGATCAAAGAGAAATGGCGCTGAAATCAATTTAAGATTTTGTTGATTAGGATCTGTCCCCAACTGTTTAAAGGGGGACTGATTCTATTTTTTTTTAGTGCAAATTTAACAAAAAGAACGTATTATG
Organism: Neobacillus sp. OS1-2; assembly: GCF_030915505.1. Classification (GTDB taxonomy): domain Bacteria; phylum Bacillota; class Bacilli; order Bacillales; family Cytobacillaceae; genus Neobacillus. The sequence goes on along the minus strand of NZ_CP133265.1, from coordinate 4,661,802 downwards.
ATTGTTTACGTAAAATGGAGAAAAACTAAGTGAGGACTTAAATGTTTTATATTCGAGAAACGTTTCAAATTCTTCCTGAAAAGGTCAGTGAGTTTAATGAGTTTTTTCATAATTATGTGTTGCCCAACCAATTGAAAAATGGTGCAAAATTAGTAGGCCGTTGGATAACAGAGCCAAAGGATGAAATTGTTGCTATTTGGGAATTTCCAAGCTATGAAGAATACGAGAAAATTGAGGAAAGAGTATTAAGGGATGAAATGTATAAGCATGCACAAACCCAACTTCAGAAACGTGGTAAGTTATTGATTGATCACAGCAAAGATTTTTTAAACCCAACAGGTGCATACAGTTCCCCGAAACAAACTGTAACAGTTAGTGGCTATATCACAAATGAACATAATGAGGCATTGCTGGTTAAAACATTTTGGCGAGCAGATACGTGGGAGCTTCCCGGAGGCCGGGTAGAAGAGGGGGAAACCCTTGATGTGGCACTCTGCCGCGAGATAATGGAGGAAACGGGAATAACTGTTCAATTACAAGGTGTGACCGGAGTATATTCTAATGAAAGCACTGTTGCCATTGTCTTTTTAGGAAAAAGTATTGGCGGAGAGCCAAAAATGTCGAAGGAAACAAAAGATGTCCGTTTTATTCACATCAATCCTGCAAACGTAAAACAATATATTAAGCGGGGAAAGTTCATTCCAAGAGTATTGGATGCGATGAATGGAAAGTGTTTACCGTATGAAGCATTTAAAGTCCGTCCATATGAACTGCTGAAGAGAATAGATGGGAACGTAGATAAGGTATAACATTTTGCTCTTTTTCTAAATAATTGGGCATCCTAATGACCAAAGAACCTCTTTTGGAAGGAGTTATTCGATGCCTGAGCTTCCGGAAATGGAAACCTACAGAAACTTATTAAATCAAAAAGTGGCTGGTCAAGTAATTACAGATGTTCAAATAAATCGTGAAAAATCAATTAATCTAAAACCAGAGCTTTTCAGGAAAACCATCCTGCACCAGAAAGTGATCACCGTAAATAGAAGGGGAAAGCATTTGCTGTTTCAGCTCCAAAACAGCCATGTCCTTTTATTACATTTAATGTTGGGCGGGTGGATGTTTTACGGTACAGAAGCGGAAAAACCAAAAAGAACCATTCAAGTGCGTCTTTCGTTTGGGCAGCAGCATCTATATTTTATTGGATTGCGTCTAGGATATTTACATCTAAATAGTCAAAACGAAACGGAGAAGAAACTTTCTGACTTAGGTCCGGAGCCGCTAGAGATGACATTTACCTTAAGCGAATTTTTAAAACGAATGTCGGCTAAACATGGTAAATTAAAAACCACAATGCTCAATCAAGAGTTTATCGCTGGGATAGGAAATTGTTATTCTGCTGAAATATGTTATCATGCTGGCATTTTACCCACGAATGATATAGATGATATAAGTGAAAGTGAGAGAAGCCAACTATTTCATTCCATTAGAGTTGTCCTTCACGATGCCATCAAGAATGGCGGCTATATGGATCAACCACTTTATAAGGAAGATACTCTTACTGGGGGATACAATAACTTATGTAAAGTATATGATCGTGAGGGTGAAAACTGTTATCGATGCGGTACCATTATCGTGATGAAAATGATTTCTTCCAGAAAAACATTTTATTGTCCTAATTGCCAAAAATAATGTAGAAGACCGCCCCGATGGCGGCTTTTTTATTGTGCGATTTGTCCAAATATTTCTATTTGTAGAAAAAACAAGATGGAATTATTCTGGATTTTTTGTTAAGGTTAAATGAACAGAACTTTCAAGGGGAATATAAAAAATGAAAAAAGTCTTAATAATTGTTACGGCAGTAATTGCTATCTTAATTGGTGGAACGTATCTTACATTTACAATCATGGGGAAATTGGCAAGTACGAATTCAGCTCATGATGTTACTGGACCTTCAATTGTGGAAACAATGTCTCCAGAAAAAAAAGCTGAAACTGAAAGTAAAGAACAAACCCAATTCATTGGTGGTATTCAGTACGACACTGGACTTACTGCCGAATCCAGCCAAGATGCAGTTATTGACGTAATGCATAAAATGACTCATCAAAAGGTGAAAGCAGAAGATAAATGGGGTGCCATTCCTATGTCTCAAGATACAATATCACAGGTTTCTGAGATAGTGTCCACAAGTACTTTTGAACGGAAAGGAGATTTATTGAAGATTCTTGACAGGTGGAAAAATGGAGATTTTTCTCATGCTGATGATGACCACAACTATTTCTGGAGCTACCAAGGCGGAACAATAGGTAAAGCGTATGGAACACTTAACAATGACGAAGAAAATGAGTTCATCAAAAACAACTTTAAATAATGATTCAAGGCCCTTAAGAGGCCTTTCAGACTGTAGACAAATCCCCCGTTTTTGGGGGATTTGCCTACAGTTTTTTTGTATAATGAATATACTACTAATTTTGAAGGTGATGAAGAAAATGCTAACCAAAAATACTCAGATGAATCGGGATCAATTAGAAATGATAACTCTTGAACAGTTGGTGCCGGTGAACCACTTGGTCCGAAAAGTAGAGGCTGCCATAGATTTTTCATTTATCTATCCTCTTGTTCAAGAGATGTATTCTGCTGAACGAGGGCGTCCCAGTATCGATCCTGTTGTATTAATAAAGATGGCATTCATTCAATATATGTTCGGTATTCGCTCGATGCGAAAAACGATAGAAGAAATAGAAACGAATCTAGCTTATCGCTGGTTTCTTGGGTATGGATTCCATGATAAGGTACCGCATTTTTCCACCTTCGGTAAAAACTATGAACGACGCTTTAAGGATACAGACTTATTTGAACAGATTTTTTACAGAATCCTAAAGCAGGCAACCGAAAATAAATTGGTAAGTAGCGAACACGTTTTTATTGATTCTACCCATGTTAAGGCAAGTGCAAATAAGCGTAAATTTGAAAAAAAAGTAGTTCGTAAAGAAACGAAAGCATACCAAGAACGTCTCCAAGAAGAAATTAATGGAGATCGTGAAGAACATGGTAAAAAGCCTTTCCCACCTGACAAATTTGAAAAGGAAGAAACAAAGGAAATCAAAGAAAGTACCACGGATCCAGAAAGTGGATATTACGTAAAGGATGAGCGGACGAAGCAGTTTGCCTATTCTTTTCATACAGCTGCCGATAAAAATGGTTTTGTCTTAGGAACGATTGTTACCCCAGGTAATGTTCATGATAGTACAATGTTAGAGCCTCTTCTTGAAAAAGTCATTGAGAACTCAGGGAAACCTGCTGCTGTTGCTGCTGACGCTGGATACAAAACACCTGCTATTGCTCAATATTTAATTGAAAACGAGATTCGTCCCGCTTTACCTTATACTCGCCCTCGTACCAAAGAAGGTTATTTGAAAAAGAACGACTTTGTTTATGATGAGCACTATGATTGCTACCTTTGTCCGGGAGGACAAGAGTTAAAATATAGCACGACAACGAAGGAGGGATATCGGCAGTATTTTTCGAATCCAGTTCAGTGTAAAGAATGTCCATTTTTATCCCAATGCACACAAAGTAAAAACCATCAAAAACTAATTCAACGACATGTTTGGGAAGAATATCTTGAGGAAGCTGAACACCTTCGGCATACAGACGAAAATAAAATAATCTACGCACGACGCAAAGAAACAATTGAACGTGTATTTGCAGACGCGAAAGAGAAGCATGGGATGCGATGGACAACTTTAAGGGGACTTAAAAAATTGTCTATGCAGGCGATGCTTACTTTTGCTGCCATGAATTTAAAGAAGATGGCAAACTGGACTTGGGTGAATCCAAAAATGGCATAAAAAACGACCCCGGAGGGGTCTGGACAAAGGAAAGTTGAGCAAAAAATACTTAATAATGACAAAAGGCACCCGAATAGGCTTATTCGGAATGCCTTTTGTCGACAATCTGCAAGGCCCTTAAGAGGCCTTTTTATTTTCCCTCCTCCAAAAATATCTAAACTACCGCCGGAATCGGCGGCTTTTTTTATATTGTGTGAATCTTTTTTCTAAATTAATGTTTCACATTGAAGTTAAATGTTATATACTATATACAAATAAGTATAGCACATTTGTTAGCGATACATAGAATAAACCATATTTATTGAACAGAAGGAGGTGTTAATGATTAAACTTACAAAACGACAGGATGAAATCCTGCAAATTGTTAAACAAAACGGACCGATTACGGGAAAGGATATCGCGGAGAGGCTTTCGTTATCGAGGGCTGCGTTAAGACCAGATCTTGCCATCTTAACGATGTCAGGCAGCTTAGATGCCAGACCTCGGGTAGGTTATTTCTTTAATGAAAAACTGCCAGTTAAAAGACAATCGGAAAAATTTCTTCATCAAACAGTAAATAATTATAAAGCACTCCCGATTGTCGTCGGAAAATCAACATCCGTTTATGATGCGATCGTCCAGTTATTTTTAGAGGATGTCGGAACGCTATACGCTGTCGATTCGGATGGACAATTAGCAGGTGTTATATCTAGGAAGGATTTGCTCAGAGCCTCACTAGGAAATCAAAATTTGAATGAATTGCCGGTAAGTGTGATCATGACGAGAATGCCTAATATCATTACCATTCAACCGGAAGAGACCTTGCTCGAAGCGGCGAAAAAGATGATTCACAATCGCATCGATTCCCTTCCGGTAGTAAAGGAAATGGACGAGCAAAAGAATACATATTTGCTAGTCGGACGAATTACGAAAACAACCATCACACGGGCCTATTTAGAAATTATGGAAGAAAAATCAGACTAAGGGAGTGGCTGAAATTTTGGTACAAAAAGAAGTGGTCTATGTGGTTTCAGACTCAGTAGGGGAAACGGCTGAGTTTGTGGTAAAAGCTGTTGCAACACAATTTAATGGTGGCCATGTTGAGATTCGCCGCAATTCTTATGTGGATGATTTTGAAGATATTGAAGATGTGATGATTTTAGCTAAAAAAGACCATTCGATTATCGCTTATACGATTGTTGTCCCGACATTGAAAGAGTATTTGGACCGGCGTGCAAGGGAGGAAGGCATCATGGCCGTAGATTTGCTTAGTCCATTGATGAATGCATTTGTCACTAAATTTAATAAAGAGCCGCACCATCAGCCAGGATTGATGAGAAAGCTCGATGAGGAATACTTCCGGAAAATTGAGGCTATTGAATTTGCGGTTAAATATGATGATGGCCGTGATCCTAGAGGTATTTTAAGAGCAGATATCGTGTTAATCGGTGTATCACGGACTTCGAAGACACCGCTGTCGATGTATTTGGCACACCAGCGTTTTAAAGTAGCCAATGTACCGTTAGTCCCGGAAGTGCAGCCGCCGGATGAATTATTTCAAATCCCACGGAAAAATTGCATTGGGTTAATTATTTCACCAGATAAGTTAAACGAAATTCGGAAAGAGCGTCTGAGGGCATTAGGGTTAGCTTCCCAGGCCAATTATGCAAGTTTTGAGAGGATTTTAGAAGAATTAGATCATGCTGAAAAAATCATGAAGCGCGTAGGCTGCCCTGTCATTAACGTATCAAATAAGGCTGTTGAAGAAACAGCAGGCTTAATTATTGAAGTGCTGAAAAAAGAGAGGAGCTTTTAATCATGGATCAATTTGTGTACTTATTTAATGAAGGAAATGGCAATATGAGAGACTTGCTAGGGGGAAAAGGAGCTAATCTTGCAGAAATGACGCAAATTGGCTTACCAGTACCATATGGTTTTACGATCACTACACAGGCATGTAATGCTTACTATGAAGCTAGTAAAACGATTCCAACAATAGTAGAAAAACAAACTTTAGAAGCTCTAGCACGATTAGAGGAAAAGATGGGTAAAAAACTGGGAGACCCTCAAGATCCATTACTCGTTTCGGTTCGTTCTGGTTCTGTGTTTTCCATGCCGGGGATGATGGATACAATTTTAAATCTAGGGATGAATGATGAAACCGTTGTGGGATTGGCAAAATTAACGGACAATGCTCGTTTTTCTTATGATTCCTACCGCCGTTTCATTCAAATGTTTAGTAATGTGGTACTTGAAATCGATACCTACTACTTTGAACAATTTTTAGAAGAGGTCCGCGAGCAGAAAGGTTATTCCTCCGACCCTGAAATGACGGCTGAAGATTGGCAGGGGGTTATTGCCGGCTATAAAGGAATTGTGAAAAAGCATACTAGAAAAGACTTCCCACAGGATCCAAAGGAACAGCTTTTCCTTGCGATTAATGCTGTATTTAATTCATGGAACAATCAGCGTGCGATTGTGTACCGCCGCTTAAATAAAATTCCAGATCACTTAGGAACTGCGGTTAATATTCAAAGTATGGTATTTGGTAACATGGGAAATGATTCCGGCACAGGTGTTGCCTTTACAAGAAATCCATCGACTGGTGAGCATGTTCTATACGGTGAATATTTAATTAATGCTCAAGGGGAAGACGTAGTAGCAGGTATTCGGACACCACAGCCTATTGCGACGTTAAAGGATGAAATGCCTAGGGTATATCAACAATTTTCCGATACATGCAAACGCCTTGAACAGCATTATAAAGAAATGCAGGACATTGAGTTTACCGTTGAACGCGGCCAGCTATTCATCCTGCAAACGCGGAATGGGAAACGGACGGCAGCTGCTGCGATTCGCATCGCTGTAGATATGGTTGAAGAAGGAATCATTGATAAAAAAACCGCCTTACTACGTGTTGACCCTGACCAATTAAATCAATTGCTGCACCGCCGCATTGATGACAAATTTGAAAAGAGAGTTTTAGCAAAAGGATTACCAGCTTCCCCAGGTGCCGCCACTGGACAGGTAGTGTTTGATGCGGATGAGGCCGAGGCTTTAGGAAATGACGGGAAAAAGGTCATTTTAGTCAGACCTGAGACCACACCTGACGATATTCATGGAATTGTTGCTGCTCAAGCGATTTTAACAAGCCGCGGCGGGATGACAAGCCATGCAGCAGTTGTTGCACGCGGCATGGGGAAAGCGTGTATTTGCGGATGTGAAGCATTGAAAATCGATTTGCGAGCAAAACAATTTACTATTGGTGAAACTCTAGTAAACTACGGAGATATTATTACGATTGATGGTTCTACGGGTGAAATTATGCTTGGTGAAATTCCAATGATTGATCCAGAACTTTCTGATGAATTTCAGTTGTTGCTTGCATGGGCAGACCATGAACGAAAAATTGGGGTCCGCGCTAATGCTGACAACCCGGAAGATGCACGGAAAGCTTTTGAGTTCGGGGCAGGTGGTATTGGCTTATGTCGGACTGAACATATGTTTATGGATATAAAGCGGATTCCAACAGTGCAAAAAATGATTCTTGCTGAAAATTACGGAGAAAGAATGGCAGCATTGGACGACTTATTACCAATGCAGCAGGGTGATTTTGAAGGGATATTCGAAGCGATGCAAGGGTTCCCTGTCACGATTCGTTTATTGGATCCCCCATTGCATGAGTTTTTACCAGACAAAGAGGATCTATTAGTAGAAGTAACAAAGCTTCAAATTACAGATCCGGGTTCTGCGGAATTAAAGAAAAAAGAGCAATTACTCAAAAAGGTTCGCCAATTAGATGAGTATAACCCAATGCTCGGCCACCGTGGCTGCCGGCTTGGAATCATTTATCCGGAAATTTACGAAATGCAAGCAAAAGCCATTTTTTATGCAGCGGCTGCACTGGCTGATAAGGGCATGACCGTTCAGCCTGAAATCATGATTCCATTGGTCGGCCATGTGAATGAGTTAAAGCAAATGCGCCAGCTGGTTATTGATGCTGCTACTCTTGTGCAGGAGGAAACAGGTAAGCATTTTGAGTACACGATTGGAACCATGATTGAAATTCCACGTGCTGCCATAACAGCTGACCAAATTGCCGAAGAAGCTGATTTCTTCTCATTTGGAACCAATGATTTAACGCAGACTACATTTGGTTACAGCCGTGATGATGCAGAAGGGAAATTCCTGCAGGCCTATATTGAAAATAAAGTGCTGCCGGAAAATCCATTTGCTGTACTTGATCAGAATGGTGTTGGGAAGCTTATTGAAATGGGTGTTACGCACGGCCGCAAGACGAAGCCAACATTAAAAACAGGTATTTGCGGTGAACACGGCGGTGAAAAGAGCTCGATTGATTTCTGCTACAGAACGGGGCTTGATTATGTCAGCTGCTCACCATATCGCGTGCCGCTTGCACGTTTGGCTGCTGCACAAGCAACGATTCGCCATGAGCAGAATAAGGAAGAAGTATACACAACAGCTTAATATATTTTTGATGGGCGGTGCCAACATGGTTGGTGCCGTCTTTTTTTGTGGATTTTTGGATTCGCAAATAAACGGAGCTGTTTCGCAAACAAATCCCCTGGTTTCGCAAACAAATCTGTTTGTTTCGCAAATAAACGGGATATTTCCGCAAATAAAAACTGTTTGAGCAGCTAGTAGCATTGGATTAGTACACTGCAAACTGCTAATACTATAAAAAACAACGAAAAGGGGACTTAAAATGGGGGCAATTGAACGAAGTGGATACCGATTTGTGCCAGAATACAGTGTGATCATGCAAAACGGAGCGGTCCATGTCTACAATCAAGACCAATTTATCGAAGAAATTCAATTTCAGTTTTCCGGGAAGTTTCCAGAGATAGATCAAATCGAAGAATTAATAGACGAATATTGTAATCAACATAATATTTAGGGCCGAATATTCGTTCGGTTTTTTGTTTTGTGTTAAAATGAAAAATATGAAACCAATTTTTAGAAAAGGAGGGAAATGTATGAGTAAATTAACAACCATATACCCTCAAGCGATTGAACATACAAAAATGAAGGTGATCGAGGACATTGACCACTATTTAGAAACGAATGAATTACAGCCATCCTTTGAGCAATACATGAAGGATCGCGGTCATTATCTAGAACAAATTTGGGTGAATGTCTGGCTAAATAAATCAACAAATGATGTTCCAAAAAATGAAAAGAAGCAATTTTTAAGTGAAAAAGGGTTTGAGGTTCACGGAATTGACCGTAAGCTGCTGAACAAACTCTTCAGAGATGAAATGCGATCCTATCAGCCTTTCAATGTGATGGAGTGGGTGGAGGAAACTTTTTCTGGACAGGAAGAACTGTGGGCAGAGCGTTATCAGGAGGCAAAGGTAAACTTTTTAAAGCGGGAAGAACAGAAAGACCTCGAAGAGAAAAAGCAAATGCTTCGCGGTGAAATCGAGGACTTCGCCGTTGGTATTTTAGAAGATCAATATGAACTTTTTTATCTATATATCCGTTACTTTGTTGCAAAGCAGTTAGCAGCTGATTTAAAGAATAATATGAAGTTTCAGGCGATTGATCCAGTGGCGCTTGAAGAAAAATTAGTCAATCAAGGCTCCTTTGATTCATCTGAATATACAACAGTAGCGACATTTTTCGGGGAACTTACCGGCGATATTCACAAGACACTCAACTGGGGCCGAAGTACCTATGAATATCAAACTTATTTCTTTGTTTATGAAAGTTTAATTTCAGATTATATATCAGAGCTCATTCCAGAGAAAATTCTAGAACAACTTTCGGATGAGCTTATGGCTGATTTTTACGATGTCTTCCATGAGAAATTATCGCCGTCCTTTGTAAAAGGCAGCATTGCGCAGCTCATATATGACCTTGAGAGCTATTTTATTGAAGATATTCAAGATGAATATGTGTCAGATCTATTAAGGATAGCCGAAGTTCCTTTCGATCCAAAGGTGCATCGGGCTTTTCTGAAAAAAGACCTTGGTGAACGGGAAAAGAAACAGAAAGAAGAACAAGCAGAACTTCAGCGAAAAAAAGAAGCCGAAGAACGGATGATGAAAGACATCTTTGGTGCAGAATATGACCCTTCGTTACAGCGACATGTTCGTTATGTCTTACATATTGGCGAGACGAATACGGGGAAAACCCATCATGCACTTGAACAAATGAAGGCAGCCGAAAGTGGCTTATATTTGGCACCACTTCGACTGTTAGCTCTTGAGGTTTTTGATAAATTGAATGCGGAGGGGGTATCTTGCTCATTAAAAACCGGTGAGGAAGAAAAAATGGTTCCGGGCGCACAGCATATCTCTTGTACTGTGGAGATGTTCCATGAAAAAGAGGTTTACGAAGTGGTCGTGATCGATGAAGCCCAGATGATTACCGATAAAGACCGCGGATTTTCGTGGTATAAGGCGATCACAAAAGCGAATGCAAAAGAAGTACATATCATCGGCAGCAGAAATGCAAGAACAATGCTGCTCGAGTTGCTGGGAAATGCGGATATTGAAATTCATGAGTACAGCCGGGATACGCCACTTGAGGTGGAAAAGAAGGAATTTCATATTAAGCACGTTAAAAAAGGTGATGCCCTCATTTGTTTTTCAAGAAGACGTGTTCTGGAAACGGCCTCGCGGCTGCAAAATGACGGGCATTCGGTCAGTATGATTTATGGCAGTATGCCGCCGGAAACGAGGAAAAAGCAGATCGAGCAGTTTAATAAAGGAAAGACAAAGGTAATTGTGTCAACAGATGCAATTGGTATGGGGTTAAATTTGCCCATTCGCCGGATCGTTTTCTTGGAAAATGATAAATTCGATGGAACTAGAAGGCGGCTGCTCACCTCGCAGGAAGTAAAGCAAATTGCTGGCCGGGCCGGTCGAAAAGGAATTTATGATGTCGGCAAAGTCGCGTTTACAAGTGACATCAAAAAAATGCAAAACCTCTTGCTACAGGAGGATGAGCCTGTCCATACGTTTTCGATTGCTCCAACCAATTCGGTGTTCGAACGCTTTCAACGGTATTATCATGATTTGGGGACGTTCTTTGAGCTGTGGGGTAAATTTGAAAGTCCAAAGGGTACAAAGAAAGCTTCCCTTTCTGAGGAGAAGTCCCTCTATCACCTAATTGCCGGGACAGAAATTGAAGCACGACTTTCCTTAATGGATTTGTATGGCTTTTTACACTTGCCTTTTTCAAAAAATGAATTGGTGTTGACGAGGCAATGGGAAGATAACATGTATGCTATTATTCAAGGCAGAGTTCTACCTGAACCAATTGTAAAAGACCGCAGCCTGGAGGAATTAGAATTAAGTTATAAGGCCATCGGGCTTCATTTGTTGTTTTTATATCGGTTGGGAGAGCGAACAGAAACTATTTATTGGGAACGACTGCGAGCAGAAGTTAGTGATCAAGTACAGGATCGGTTAAAGACAGACATTAAGAAATTCGTGAAGAAATGTAAGAACTGCGGGAAAAAATTGGCGTGGGATCATTCGTTTCCTACTTGCGATGCCTGCCATGCAGCAAAATATAGAAGATATCGAAATGATGATTTTGAATAGTAAGAGAATCCCGGTGTTCTGACGGAACCCGGGTTTTTCTTATGCCCATAAAAATTAGAGGAACCATTTTTTAATAAGAATTTTAGTCATTTTAGTCCATAAGATGAATAGAAAGGAGTGTGAGCGGTTTATGGCAGTTCATGTTGTGAAGACGGGCGAAAATTTGTGGATGATTTCTGCGATGTATGGAGTTTCAATTCAAACGATTGTTGAGCTAAATGGGTTACCTTCGACAAGTACACTTGTCCCGGGAATTGCCCTCTATCTCCCGGACAGTCTGCCGCCACTCCGTCCTTATCCAATAAAGGCAGGCGATCAAATTTGGCAGTTAGCCCAAGTTTTTAATACAGACATTTCAACGATTTTAGCGGCTAATCCCGGTGTAGATCCAAAACGGCTCATTGTCGGACAGATAATCAATATTCCCTCATCATTAAAATTAGAAATAGCCACACTTGGCTTCTTAGTGCCTTCTTCTGTCAACGCTAACCTGGAAACACTCAATGATCTTGCGGGGCAATTAACGTACCTGGCGGTTGTCGCCTATTCTTTTACAAAAGAAGGATACGCTTTTAATGTGTCTGAGGACTCGGCGATTGTGGCGAGGTGTAAAGAATTAAACATTACCCCGTTACTGATGATTCGTAATTATACGGGCAGTGATTTCAGTGCAGAATTGGCGGGAAGTGTGCTTGAAAATCCTACATTTCGAACAAATTTGGTCGCAAGTATCGTGAATCTTACCATCCAAAGGGGTTTTGGTGGTGTCAGCATTGACCTTGAATTTATTCCCCCGCGAAGGCGCAATGATTTTATTACTTTTTTAACAGATTTAAAGTTGGCTTTAGGCGAATTGATCCTACACGTGAATGTTCACGCCAAAACAGCAGATATTCCTACCAATCGCATCATTGGTGCATACGATTATGCAAAAATTGGCCAGGTCGCCGACTTGGTTGCGGTTATGACGATTGATTACGGATACCCAGGTGGCCCGCCAGATCCGATTGCCCCGATTACCTGGCTTGAACAGGTGATTCAATACTCTATTACCCAAATTAGCCCTCGAAAACTACAAATCGCCTTGCCGCTTTATGGGTATGACAAGGTTGTCCATACGAATGCAACACATGCCAGGTCAGTGCTCGCAGCACAAAATCTAGCGATTTCCACCGGTTCCTCGATTGAATTTGACAACAGCGCCAAATCCCCATGGTTTCGCTATTGGCATGGAGTAGAGGAGCATGTTGTTTGGTTTGAAGACATTCGCAGTTATATAGAAAAGTATCGCTTAATGGATGTTTATCAATTAGTCGGCACAACCTTTTGGCAAATTAGCCTGCCGGCACCGCAGAATTGGGCGTACTTAAGAAAAAATATTGCTGTTCTGAAGAATATTATCTAAATATGGGATTGTTTTCGTATAGGACGGAGTCATTAACCCTATTCAAAATCTAAAACATGAAGTATGTGATGTAAAATTTTGCTTAATTAGTGAGTGAAACTGATATATCAGCGTATTTTGTATATTTATCAGAGAATTTTCAATTATATCGGCGAATCTAAAAACCATCAATCTGGGATATTAGTTCTTGTCCCATTTTTGGAATTCATTTTTACTACAACACTGATTTTTTGGACAAACTCTTATGAAAAAGGAAGGCCTGATTGAAATTAATGAAAAGAACTAAAATTTACATCATTGTATTTTTTGTAGTCATTTCTTTAGCAATCCCATATTTTCACGTAAACGGAATGAACAGTCATGACAATATGGGTAAGCGGCTTAATCAGCTTATCGTAAGCGAACCTGACTTACAAGGCACCATTGCCGGAATAAGCATTCGTTCGGCAGCCAGTGGTGAAATCATTTATGATCATCAGGGGGATATCCGTTTACGCCCTGCGTCAAATATGAAGTTATTGACCGCAGCAGCTGCCCTACAGGTCCTTGGTGAGAAATATCGTTTTAAGACCGAGGTACTATCTGATGCTCCACTGAAAAAGCAGACACTAGAAGGGAATCTTTTTCTAAAAGGATATGGAGACCCGACACTACTAAAATCGGATTTTGATAAAATGGCAGTAGAATTAAAGGAGCTTGGCATTAAGCGGATAAAAGGAAATGTAGTCGGAGATGATTCGCATTACGATAACGAACGTTATTCGCTCGACCTGCCGTGGAGTGACGAAACCACTTACTATGGTGCCCAGATTTCCGCCCTGACTGCTGCACCAACGAATGACTATGATTCAGGTTCTGTTATGGTAAAGATCAAACCCGGCTTAAAAAGTGGTGAAAAGGTGGAAGTAGTAGTAACACCAGAAACTAATTATGTGAAAATCATCAATAAAGCTGAAACGGTCGAGGCAGATGGCAAAAAGGAAATTAAAGTGGAAAGAGAACATGCAAAGAACACAATCACCATTGAAGGAACTATTCCAGTAACAACCAAGGCAGTGACTGAATGGATTGGTGTCTGGGATCCAACAAAGTATGCAACCACTCTTTTTAAACAATCACTAGCAAAAAACGGAATAAAAGTATCTGGGAAAATACGAACAGGAACGGCTTCAAACACCGCCAGGGTTTTGACGAGCCATCAATCGATGCCATTATCGGAATTGTTGATTCCATTTATGAAGTTGAGTAATAACGGGCATGCTGAGGTTTTAGTGAAGGAAATGGGGAAGGTGGTAAAGGGAAAGGGCAGCTGGGAGACGGGGCTAGAAGTGCTGGAAACGGAGATTTCAAAATTTGGAGTAAATACGAAAACAATGGTGATACGTGACGGGTCCGGGGTTTCACATGTAGATTTAATTCCCGCCAATCAAATTACGCAGCTGTTATTTTCTGTTCAAAAAGAAAAATGGTTTCCTGCTTATGTTCATTCATTACCAGTTGCAGGTGCCCCTGAAAAGACAATAGGCGGCACACTAAGACACCGTTTGAAAGATCCAATCGTTCAGGGAAAGGTGAAGGCAAAGACAGGCACGATCTCGACAGTCAGCTCGATTTCCGGTTATGTAACGACAAAAAGTGGACATTCATTCATTTTTTCCATCCTGCTAAATAATTTAGTAAATGAAGAGAAGGCGAAAAAGATAGAGGATAGGCTGATTCAGTTGATAGCCAACACCTATTAAATAAATTATTTCAGAAAAATATCTATAAAATTACCGTGGACATGACATTTATCATGCCCTGCACATGACACCTGCTACTAACAAGTTCAAATCCCTTGGTTTATACTTGGTTTAACGTCATAATCCAAGAAGGGAATTCACCTAAATGACCTTACAAAATACGAAAAATTTAAAAAAACAAATGACTCCTTTTGAAAAATCGACAACGAAGGAAAGTGTATGGCAAATCATCAACACGGTCGTACCATTTATGCTACTTTGGTTTCTTGCCTATCAAAGTCTTTCCGTCTCCTATTGGTTAGCATTGGTTCCATCAGTCCTTGCTGCAGGGTATTTAACACGAATTTTCATTATCTTTCATGATTGCACCCATCATTCTTTCTTTAAAAACCGTCGGGCCAATCGAGCAGTTGGGACTTTTATGGGTGTTTTAACGTTATTCCCATTTGATCAATGGGGTCATGAGCATTCAGTACATCATGCAACAAGTGGTAACTTGGATAAAAGGGGTACTGGAGATATTTGGACGCTTACAGTCGATGAATATGTAGCAGCACCACTTAAGCTTCGTTTAGCTTACCGTTTTTACCGTAATCCATTGGTTATGTTTGGATTAGGACCGATTTATGTATTCCTTCTTAAGAATCGATTTAACCGTAAAGGTGCAAGGACGAAAGAACGTAACAACACCTATTTAACGAATATACTCATTGTTGCATGGATTACATTAATGTGCTTAGCAATTGGATGGCAGTCGTTTCTTATCGTACAGGGCACGATTTTTATGATCTCAGGTGCAGCGGGTATTTGGTTGTTTTATGTACAGCATACCTTTGAGGATTCTTATTTTGAAGAAGATAAAGAGTGGGAATATGTGAAAGCAGCAGTAGAGGGAAGTTCTTTTTACAAGCTTCCAAAAATCATGCAATTTCTAACGGGGAATATTGGATTCCATCATGTTCACCATTTAAGTCCACGGGTACCTAACTATAAACTCGAGGAGGCACACAAAAATACGCCTCCGTTACAAAATGTACCAACTATCACGCTTGCAACAAGCTTACGATCCCTCCGTTTTCGTTTATGGGATGAGAAAAGTAAGAATTTTGTTACCTTTAAAGATATCAAATCAACTGTTAAAAAAAGGGTTTCTATTCATGCGAAACCGGAAGTATAAAGCAATAACTACCTCCCCTCTCTAAAGGGGAGTCTCTATTTACTAGCGGACACCAGATAAGGAGAGAACATAGATGATACGAATTGTCATTGCGGAAGATCAGGAACTGCTGTTACAGGCAATGGGTTCCCTCCTCAATTTGGAAGATGATATGGAAGTAGTAGGACTAGCGGCCAATGGAGAAGAAGCACTTACACTTATCCATCAATTTCAGCCTGATGTATGTCTGATGGATATTGAGATGCCCAAAATGACTGGGCTTGAGGCCGCGGAAGCGTTAATTTCTTCTTTTTCCAAAATCATTATTTTAACAACCTTCGCAAGACCGGGATATTTCAGGCGTGCTTTAGAAGCGGATGTTAGGGCTTATTTATTAAAAGATAGCCCGAGCGAGGAGTTAGCCTCCGCGATTCGCTGTATTATGGACGGAAAGCGGATATATTCTCCTGAACTAATGGATGTGGAATCCAGTGCTACTGAGGTAGCTGGTGAAAATGAATCTTCTGATCAACGGGATAAATCAATTGGCATCGTAAGAAGTTATTTATCAACAATATTAGATAAAATAAAGTTACCGACCGGATAGGGACGTAACGAATGCTCAGAGCATAAAAGTCTTTGAGCATTTTTTATATATCGGCATAGATTATTCTATTTTCCAGGATAATGTAAAATGGCCCTTATGCTCTTTTCCCTCTACCTGCAACTTATAGTGACCCGGTTCAAAAATGGTAACTGTGTTTCCTGATTTCAAGGTTTTGCTTGTATTGCCATCGGAGTCTATCACTTTTGCAATTATTTCTCCTTTTTCAGTATCTCCTGAAAATGTAACTTTTAGGGTTTGTCTATCCTCAAGTTTAACCTTTTTAAAATAATGCCCCGAAAAACTCTTGTATTCTCCGCTCATAACATTCTGTTGAGTATCGATTTCCCCAACCGTTATTGTGTAAGAACCACCCGTGCAACCAACCAAATTCAACAGTATTAGTCCAATTAAGGAAAATATCCCCACCCTCTTCAACATTGAATAGGACTCCTTTTTTATACATATTTCTATAATCATTCCTATTATATCATCTGTTAAATTTTGTATATATTGTAAAAGTGAAATAATTATGAATTCGTAAGGGAACACGAACCTTTGTCATCTTGGTTAATGATTTCCTAATTAGAAAAGGGAATGGGGAGTCAAGAAAGAAAGGAATCTCTTGAAAAATCCAACTATTGATTTTACTATAAAGATAGTAGATTATGAGCATGGTAAATGGGAGAGCATGATATGAATAAAAAACAGGTGCAGCTATTGTCGGAACGCTTTGAAGTCGCCTTCAATCAAGTTCATGACGCTTTACGAGATATCGTTCAAATCAATGATGAAAGATTCGTCGTGTTGGTGAAAGTTGGCGCAAAAAAATATCAAATCATTGAAACCTTTAAGAAGGATTTGGAGCAATACGCGCGGCTTCGAAATGCCATCGTCCATGAAAAAATGGAGGTAGGCTTTTATATTGCCGAGCCGAATGCCAAGGTTGTCAATCATATTGAAAAAATTGCCAATGTTTTAAGCCGTCCCAATTACGCCCTTTCCATCGCATCCAAAAATGTGGTCTATTTTGATGTTCAGGATAGCATCTTAAAAGTAACAGAAGCGATTAAAAAGTACAGGTATTCTAAGTTCCCTATCTATAAAAATAAAAAGTGCATCGGACTTTTGACCGCAGGCTCCATCGTGAAATGGATAGCGGAACATATGGAAAGTGGTCAGGTAAATCTATTAGATATTCATGTTTCAGATATCATGGAATACGAAAAAGAACGTCCCATTGAGATTGTCGATAAGAGCATTAATATCTTTGAGGTTGAAACGATTTTTGAAAAAGCCCATAAAAAGAAACGGAAAATCGAGGGTGTTATCATCACGGAAAATGGGGAAATAGATGAGACACCCCTGGGAATAATCACAGCTTGGGATTTGATTGAAATTGACTATACAGTGGATTAAAAAAGGAGCATCCAAATGGCTGCTCCTTTGTATGTTACGGCATGTCATCAAAATCAAACTCGCTTAATTGATCCATGTGGCTGGCAATCATTGCGATTATGGTGGTCGCTTCTTCCTTGCTAAAGATAAAATGGGATTCATCTTTTATCAATTCGTCTTCAGTTGTCCAGATACGGTTAACCCGTTTGAGGACGCCGTCACCTGTTGCTTGGACGACCCCGAACTGGTAGGTGACCTCCACTTCATCTTCATGCTTGAAGGCAGTTACTTCAGGGGTAGACCAATCGACATCTATTTCCTCAAAAATATCATCGCTGTTGATCTGTTCCGCTTCAAAGTATTCCTCCTCCTCCTCCTCAACGGTTTCACAATCTGCGACATCAAATTCTTCCTCCGACTGCAAATAGACTCCGTCATCAGTGTAATGGCCATCACCGTTCATATAGTCATGAAGACTTGCGTGCACTTCCTCAATAATCTCCTCAATGTCTGAAAGGATGATTTTCGCCGTGTGTCCGCTGTCGACATCGAAGCTATCAATGTAAAATTCTTCGTTTTGCGGGTCGAAGAATAGCGTGCAGAAATAATCACGGTCAAGTTCTTCGGTGTCGACATCCGCAGTATCCACGAAAAACTCAATTCTTGGATGTTTGGCGGCTCTTTCAATTGTCATTTGGCCAACCTGATCATATTCTTCACAAATTGATTCCAGGTGCTCCTGCAATTCTGCACATACTCTGTCAAACCATTCTAACGACATCAAACATCCCATCCCTTCCAGTTTATCGAGGTTATTATTTCCAACTATAAAAAATATATGTTTTCGGATTCATCTCTTTTTGTGGATAGTTGGAAATAGTTAAAGGGGATGAGAAATTAAGTAGCAAACCCATTTTCCAAAGATCAGTTTTTATCCGGACGAATCCTGATACAGGTCTTGTTGTAAATTCTACTACAATAGTGGAAATCCTTTCATAATCAAATATCTATTTGATTTTTCACTTGAGCACATTGTATTGGTTTTTAAATGAGGTATGGTACTATATTCGTAACCTAAGGAAAATGAGGTGTAATATGATGAAAATTGAAGTGTGGTCTGATTATGTTTGTCCGTTTTGTTATATTGGGAAACGCAGGTTAGAAGAGGCGTTAAATCAATTTCCTCATAAAGAGCAGGTAGAGGTGGAATTTAAGAGCTTCGAGCTTGATCCGAATTCATCGACATACAGTGGTCAAAATATCCATGAGGTATTGGCAAAAAAATATGGCATGAGCCTAGAACAGGCTAAACAAGCCAACAATGGTGTCGGTCAGCAGGCAGCTACCGTGGGATTAACGTTTAATTTTGACGAGATGAAGCCGACAAATACGTTTGACGCCCATCGTATAGCCAAGTTTGCAAAAAAACATGGGAAAGAACCAGTTCTCTCTGACAAATTGCTTCAAGGCTATTTTACTGCAGGGAAAGATATTGGAGATATCGAAACGTTGGCTGACATGGCTGAAGCTTCAGGGTTAGATCGCCAAGAAGTCTTAGCAGTTATTCAAGATAAAACCGCCTTTGCCAATGAAGTACGTGCAGATGAAGGGGTAGCCCAGCAGTATCAGATTACAGGTGTACCGTATTTTATTATTAATTCTAAATATGCCATCTCCGGTGCACAGCCGATTGAAACATTCAAAGGTGCCTTGGAAAAGGTTTGGGAGGAAGAAGCTCCTGCCTCTGTACTGCAGGATCTTTCTACAGAAGATGATGTCAGCTGTGCAGATGGCAGCTGTGTAATTCCTGAGAAGAAATAATCAATCAAAGAAAAATGGGAAAGGAGCAATTGCTTCCTTTCCCATTTTTCTTTGCTGGACATTTATTTTCGATTTCGAACACAATATTCCCACATATTCCCGTCCCGCCAACAACTTCTTGTTTGTTCATTGCCACGAGATGTGTTCCGCCAACCCGAACAGCATCTCCTAGTCGTTTTTCTCGACGTACGTCTTCTTGACGTATTTCTTCGAGTCGTGTTTCTATTTCTAGAAGTATCTCTACTCGTCGTTCTTCTTCGTGATGTTATTTGTCGCCGTGTAGTTCTTCGACGTGATGTCCCGCGATTTTGTCCTGGGTCTCTGAACATAAAGTCTCCGAATCCACCGCGTCTTACCTCATCTGCGGCATTTTGAATCTCCTCGGGTGAAAATTCACTCATTTTAGCACCTCCTTTAATTCTAGAAAAGAGAGCACAAAAGCTATTGACATATTTTTCGCCTAAAACTCACTCTTCTTTTACCAATTTACGTCTGTATAGTTGTACATGTTTGGGACAAACGCCTATGATTTGAAAAAATGCAAGCTAGTCGTGACCTCCCTTCGTTTTCCTTCATAGAAATAAGGGAAGGAGGAAATAGAACATGGACGAGGTTACAGGTATTCCGCAATATAAGCTTTTTATTAAACCAATAGATCTTAAGGAACTCAGAAGAGACATTTGGATTGATGAGCCGGTTCCCGCTCAATTAACGATAGAGGGTAAAAGGCTTGAGGTTGATTTAAGCTACCGTGGGTCACATATTCGTGATTTTTCCAAAAAGTCCTACCAAATTGCTTTTTATAATCCGAAAAGGTTTAAAGGTTCTAACCAATTCCATCTGAACGCTGAATACAAGGATCCATCACTTATCCGAAACAAGTTGTCCTTCGATTTTTTCTCAGAGATTGGTGTGCTATCCCCTCAATCGAGGCATATTTTTTTAACCTCAAATGGAAGGGCTGAAGGGGTTTATTTGGAACTCGAATCGGTGGACGAAAACTTTTTAAAAAGAAGAAACCTGGCAGACGGAAGTATCTTTTACGCGGTGGATGGTGATGCAAACTTTTCATTAATGAGTGATTTAGATAAAATCACGAAGACTTCCTTGGAATTAGGCTATGAAAGAAAATATGGAATTGCTGAAAATGATTATTTCTTACAAGAATTTATCTTTAACATTAATACCCTTTCACAGACTGATTTTGAAAAAGAAATACGAAAATATGTTGATATTGATAAATATCTCCGCTGGATCGCTGGGATTATTTTCACATCAAACTATGATGGATTTGTTCATAACTATGCACTTTATCGGAATGGAGATACGGGGTTATTTGAAGTGATACCTTGGGATTACGATGCAACATGGGGGCGTGATGTAAATGGAAAGGAAATGGAGGCGAATTATGTCCCAATTGATGGTTTTAATACATTAACGGCCAGGCTACTAGACACAGATGTTTATCGAAAAAATTACAGGAACCTGCTTGAAGAAATCATGAACCATCAATTTACTAATGAATTTATGATGCCTAGGGTTGAAAAATTACTTCAGCTGATTCGTCCCTATGTGCTACTGGACCCTTATAAGAAACAAACGATTGATGACTTTGATCAAGAGCGAGAAGTGATTGCTAACTATATTGAGGAAAGAAGAATATACTTACAAAGGAAGATAACGATATTGGAATAGGGAAATCAAAAAGATGCCTTTGGCATCTTTTTGATTTCCGATATAAATATAAAGTTTACCGTCTAACTGGTCTCCAAATATTGTCTTCCAAAATATAGCCTTCCACTTCAAAATTATCATTTGGTGTTGCGCTCCAGCCAAAATCGTCTTGTCTGGCATTGCTCCAACGCGAACGGTTACAGCATCTGAATCCACTTCGTCTGGAAGTATTCCTTCTAGAAGTATTCCTTCTAGAAGTATTTTGTCTGGAAGTATTCCTTCTAGAAGTATTTCGTCTAGATGTATTCCTTCTAGTGGTAACCATCATAGAAGTTTGGCGATTTCTAGTTGTATTGCGTCTAGAAGTCACCCTGCCAGAAGTAGGTAGAGTTCTGGAAGTATTGCGTCTAGAAGTCACCCTGCCAGAAGTAGGTAGAGTTCTGGAGGTGTCGTGTCTAGAAGTCACCCTGCCAGAAGTAGGTAGAGTTCTGGAGGTGTTGCGTCTAGAAGTCACCCTGACAGAAGTAGGTCGATTTCCGGAAGTAATGTGTCTAGAAGTAACTGTCACAGAAGTAGGCTGATTTCTGGAAGTAATGTGTCTAGAAGTAACTGTCACAGAAGTAGGCCGATTTCTGGAAGTAATGTGTCTTGAAGTAACTGTCACGGAAGTGGGCCGATTTCTGGAAGTAATGTGTCTAGAAGTAACTGTCACAGAAGTAGGCCGATTTCTGGTAGTGGTTCTTCGAGCAATGGTTTGCTGAACGGGCTTTGCAGAAATTCTTCGAGAAGTGTTGCGGTGTTTGGGTGGTTTTGGCCAGGGATGTTTTTTATGATGAGTTCTCTTTTTTGATCCGGGATCATTAAACATGTGTTTTCCATGCCCGGATCTTTTTACTTCCTCTGCAGCCCTTTGAATATCCTCTGTAGAAAAGTGTCTCATTATTTCACCTCGTATTAATCTTGAATCGGGAAGACAGAGAGCACTAAAGCTCGTCTCCTGTTCTCCTACTAATCTACGTAAAGGTAGTCCCATTTGTATGGGGGAATTGCTCAATTACCAAAAAAGAATCTATAAAAATAACATTAAAGTGGTGGCAGACATAAAAAGGGTGTCAGGCACCATTAAAAAGTAAATTTATTGAAGGATATAAAGCATCTAGCACGAATTAAAGTAATGTAAGAATATTCCACGCGGAAGAGGTCGATAATATGTCTCTTGATCCACAAACGAAAATGATATTAGAATTCTTTGCGGCAGCTGGTGCACCACCACTGGAAGCGTTAGCACCGGAAATGGCAAGGCAGGCATTCGCATTGCCACAGGGAGATCTAGAACCCGTCGGCAGAGTAGAAAATCGGACAATCCCTGGACCTGAGTCAGAAATCCCTGTTCGTGTTTATTATCCTAAGGAAGTGCAGCCATATTCTCCTGCTATTGTTTATTACCACGGCGGCGGCTGGGTTGTGGGTAATCTAGATTCACATGAAAATATCTGTAGGGCTCTGACCAATATCGCGAATTGTGTGACGATTTCAGTTGATTACCGTCTGGCACCTGAACATAAATTTCCGGCAGCCGTTTATGACTGCTATGCAGCTGTTGAATATGTTTATGATCATGCTGAGGAATTTCAAGTAGATCAAAACAGGATTGCGGTCGGCGGTGACAGTGCCGGGGGAAATCTAGCCGCGGTCATTACAAATATGGCCAAGGACAAAAACAAACCTGCTATATGTTTTCAATTACTCCTATATCCAGCTACGAATATCTTGGGCACTCCATCAGCATCGAAGGTAGATAATGCAGAAGGCTATTTTTTAACACAAGGAACAATGGAATGGTTCCGCGATTGCTATATAAATGCTGGGGAGGAAGATACACCGCTTTTATCGCCCATTCTTTATGAAGATGTTCGTGGCCTGCCACCTGCACTTGTGATTACAGCAGAATACGACCCGCTAAGAGACGAAGGCGAGGAATACGCAAAAAAACTGGCAGATGCCGGCGTTGAAGTAGAATTGACACGGTATGATGGTACGATTCATGGATTTATCAGCATGGCCGGGGTTATCGGCTTAGGAAAAGCAGCCCTCGAACAGTCTGGCACCGCATTAAAAAAATCTTTCAATAAACAGACGATAAAAAAATAAATAAACGATTAAGGCAGTAATTTATTTCAAAACTGCTTTTTTGTTGTGCTTATATATACAAGAAAAAGAATATGCAAAATTTAAAGGATTTTGTTAAATCCTTGGTGAAATTATTAAGTGAATATTCAAATACTTAGAGGAGCTGATGACATGTTTGCCCCATTAACCCCATTGGATTGGAAACGGAGAGCGGTTAAATATTATCCGCAAAAAACGGCTGTAATAGACGGTGACAAGGAATTTACCTATAAGGAATTTGGACATCGGGTTGACCAGCTTTCGGCTGCCTTACAGCAAGCTGGAATCGGAGCAAGTGATCATGTTGCGGTGATGCTGCCCAACACCCATTATATGCTGGAATGCTTCTATGGGATTTGTCAGCTAGGTGCGGTTATGGTTCCGTTGAATTACCGGCTTACAGCAGAGGATTTGGAATACATTATTCGTCACAGTGACGCAAGGATGTTAATTGTCGATGAAGAATTTTCTGGTCCAATTGAGAAAATTATCGAAAATCTTTCCTTGGAACAAGTTATTATTGTCCATATTGCAGGATATGAAACATCCTTAAATGGGGTAGATTATGAGGATTTCCTTCAGCATGCCCCGCAAAATGCTACATTACCAGAAATAGAAATCGATGAAAATCAGCTTCTTACCTTAAATTACACCAGTGGAACTACCTCAAAGCCAAAGGGTGTGATGCTTACGCATCGTGGTAATTACCTGAATGCTGCTAATTTCTTGTATCACCTTAATGTAAAACCTGATGACGTGTATTTACATACATTACCGATGTTTCATGCAAATGGCTGGGGGGGTGTCTGGGCGATAACAGCTGCTGGTGGTACGCATGTATGTTTGCGAAAAGTTGACCCGCCGCTGATTCTTGAAATATTTGAGCAAAAAAATATCTCCTTGTTATGTGGTGCCCCGACTGTTGTCAATATGCTTGTGAATGATCCAAAGGCAAAAGAGGTGAAGATCAAGACAAGTCCACGGATGGCGACTGCTGGTGCACCACCTGCAGCGGCTTTGATTCATAAAGCCCAAGAGATTCTTGGACTAAATATGGTTCATGTGTATGGTTTGACGGAAACCTCACCCTTTATCCTCTATTGCGAGTGGAAAAAAGAATTTGATACTAAATCTGCCGATGAACAAGCAATGATTAAGGCAAGGCAAGGAATTGAACTCGCTTTCAATGGAGAAACAAAGGTCGTTCATCAAGATGGTGAGGAGGTTGCATGGAATGGACGAGAGCTTGGTGAAATTGTGACCCGCGGCAATGTGGTGATGGCTGGTTATTACAAAGATCAACAAACCACTGCGGCCGCCATCCGCGACGGCTGGTTCCATACCGGCGATTTAGCAGTCACCCATCCTGACGGATTCATTGAGATTCAAGATCGAGCCAAGGATTTGATCATTTCTGGAGGAGAAAATATTTCTTCTACAGAGGTTGAAGGGGTTTTGTATAAACATCCTGCAGTCCTAGAAACAGCCGTTATTGCTATTCCTGATGAAAAGTGGGGCGAGGTTCCGAAGGCAATTATTGTCCTGCAGCAAGACGCAACCGTGACAGAAGAAGAAATTATCCAGTTTTGCCGTGCAAACATGGCTCATTTTAAAGCACCAAAAGATATTGAGTTTGTGGAAGCACTGCCAAAAACTGCAACGGGAAAACTACAAAAATATCGTTTACGGGAAATGTATTGGAAAGGCCCAAAGAAAGTAAATTAAATAATGAATATACTGTAAAAGGGTAGTGATGGGGTAAATCACTGCCCTTTATTGCGCTGATTATTCGTTCTTAAAGTTTTCACAATTAAGAGTGTACCAATGATGTTTATCACAAACAAACAATTTACGAAGTGATAAGTTATTAATGAGAAATATTTCACAATTACGTAGTACAGTGAAGGAGAATCCTAAAATGAGTGAATTCATTAATAACCGTGAAAACTTAGCTACTACAAATACAGAACGGATGACAATGTTAAAACAAATTTTTCAAGACCTACATAATGGTCGAAACCTTGATGAGGTAAAGGCGCATTTCGATGCTTATATTGGAAAAATCACAGTGGATGAAATTTCCCAGCTTCAGCATGATTTTGTCGAAGGAATTTCGGCTGCGGAACTGCAGCGCTTATACGCCCAGCATACGGCTATATTTAAGGGTTCGATTGAAGAGGAGAAGGTAGAACAAGTGAAAAAGCCGGAAGATCAGCCGGGTCACCCTGTTCATACCTTTAAACTGGAAAATCAAGAACTAGATAAATTACTGAAAACGCAGCTTCAAATCCACCTTTGGCAATTTGAAAAAGAAGATTCTGCTGAACATGTCTTTATGCTATTGGAAGATGTAAATCTCTTGCTTGATATTGATAAGCATTACAGCCGTAAGGAGAATTTGATTTTTCCGTATTTAGAAAAATACGGAATCTATGGCCCAACTACCAACATGTGGCGGATTGACGACTTTATCCGTGACGGCATTAAAGAAGCAAAACAAAAACTGGCTACTTATAATGGTGATAAGCAAGCCGTTATCGGAATAATGAATTATGTCATTCAAGAAGTAGGAGAAATGATTTACCGCGAAGAAAACATCCTTTTCCCAATGGCTTTAAAAAATCTCACTGAAGACGAATGGGTGAAAATTGCCCATGAAAGTGATGAAATTGGCTTTTGCCTCACCGCTCCTGCTGAAGAATGGAAGCCCGATCGGAAAGGGTTGGACGAAAACACGATCTCTGAAGGATTTATCAAAATGGAGACCGGGGTTCTATCATTAAAACAACTCGAATTGGTGTTAAACCATTTACCAGTAGATATTACTTTCATTGATCAGGATGATGTTGTCCGCTATTTCTCACACGGAAAAGAAAGAATCTTCGCTCGGACAAAAGCAGTAATTGGCCGGACGGTTCAAAATTGCCATCCGCCAAGAAGTGTCCATGTAGTGGAAGAATTGCTTGCTGAATTTAAATCAGGTAAGAAAGATAGTGAGGACTTCTGGATACCATTTAAGGATAAATATGTTTATATTCGTTACTTTGCTGTTCGGGATGAAGACGGAAAATACGTTGGTACCCTAGAATTTACCCAAAATATAGCCCCAATAAAAGTAATCGATGGCGAAAAGAGAATATTATCTTAGTAAACTAAACTGCCTGGAAACCGCGACGGCATATCGTGGGATTCTGGGCAGTTTTTTATTCGCTGTAAACCTTAATATATCGACAAGTCCAGTCAAATCAAGAGTTAGGCCACAATTTATGTCGATAAAAAAGCAGGACAAATTCACAAAGCTGTAACAGGTTACACGAAAAAATGGAAAAAATCGGAGATAATAAGAGTAGAAGAAGAACATTTTATACAGGCGGCATACAGGTTCAAAAATAATTTTTCGAGGAGGAGGAAAATGAAAAAGCAAAACTGGATTGCGTTATTGTTGGCTGGTGGTAAGGGGACAAGATTGAATCTCCTGACCAAAACACTTGTGAAGCCGGCCGTGCCCTTTGGTGGGAAATACAGAATCATTGACTTTGCTTTAAGTAATTGCCAAAACTCAGGAATTGAGACAGTCGGAATTTTAACGCAATACAAGCCCTATGTGTTGCATGCCCATCTCGGCCAATACAGCTATTGGAATTTGTATAATCAAACTGGCGGGTTAACCATCCTCCCACCCTATCAACGCAGTAATTCCGGGGTGGAGTGGTATGAGGGGACATCACATGCCGTGTATCAAAATATTGAATTCATTGAGCAAAATAACCCAGATTATGTTGCCATTTTGTCTGCGGATCAAATTTATAAGATGGATTATTCAGTGATGCTAGAACAGCATATTGAAACAAAAGCGGATTGTACCATCGCGGTTGTTGAGGTTCCATGGGAAGAGGCCAGCCGCTTTGGGCTCATCAATATTGATAGGCGAACCTACAAAATTATTGATTTTAAGGAAAAACCGAATAGACCCTCGTCAAATCTTGCCTCGATGGGAATTTATATTTTTACATGGAAGATTTTAAAAGACTATTTACAACTGGAGGAACAGAAGGAATGTACCAATCGCGATTTTGGCAAGGATATTATTCCTTCAATGCTGTCTGATGGATTACAGCTTTATGCATACTATTTTGATCAATATTGGAGGGATGTTGGCACGGTCCACAGCTACTGGGAGGCGAATCTGGATTTATTGAAAGGTGAGAATAATATTTTTCTGCAGAATCCTAAATGGCAGATTCATACGGTTGAACATCATGAGCCGCCATTGTTTTTAGCCGAAAGTGCAAAGATCCATCAAAGCTTGATTAGTGAAGGCTGCGAGGTTTACGGGTCGATTGAAGATTCAGTTTTATGTAATGGTGTGAAGGTAGGAAAGGGGGCAAGGATTAAAAACGCGGTAATTTTGCCGCATACCACTATTGAGGAGAATGCGTGGATTGAAAATGCCGTGGTCGGAAGTCAATCATTAATCAAGAATGGCGTAATTATTGTCTCTAAAAATCCAGATGAAAATTTAATGGTAGTTGGAAATAACGAGACCGTCGATCCAACCATTCAGGATGATTTAACTCCTAATCATGTGATATCTGTGACGTCGTAGCAGGATGTTACTAAAAAGTGTATGACGAAACTCTTTCATACACTTTTTTGAATTTTTTGCAAAATTATTTGCTTTAAAGTAGTAAAATGGTAAACTAGTAAAAATAGTTTTGAAAAAAGGGTGTGAGGTTCATGATAAAAGCGATATTTTTTGATTTAGATGATACATTACTTTGGGATCAAAAGAGTGTTAAGGATGCGTTCGCTTCAACATGTAAAGCAGCTGAAAATCGGTACGGCGTTGATGCTGATCAATTGGAAGATGCTGTTCGTGAGGCTGCGAGAAAACTTTACTCTTCCTATGATTTTTACCCTTTTACGCAAATGATAGGGATTAATCCATTTGAAGGGTTATGGGGTAATTTTTTGGATGAAAATGATTCTAATTTTATGAAGATGAAAGAAACGGCTCCTGTTTATCGGAAAGATGCCTGGACAACAGGGCTAAGGATGATGGGAGTGGATGACCCTGACTTTGGCGAATGGTTAGCAGAGCTTTTCCCGCAAGAACGGAGAAAGTCTCCGATTGTATACGAGGAAACCTTTACAACACTCGACCTCTTAAAGGGAAAATTTAAGCTTCTCTTGTTGACAAATGGCTCACCCGATTTACAAAATACGAAACTAGAGATAACGCCAGAACTTGTCCCTTATTTCGATGAAATTGTGATTTCCGGTGCTTTTGGCAAAGGAAAACCTGATCCATCCATTTTTGAACATGCTTTGTCACTTCTTTCGGTGAAGAAAGAGGAAGTTATAATGGTTGGAGATAACCTGATGACCGATATTCTAGGTGCTAACTGTGCTGGTATTAAAACGGTTTGGATCAATCGTCACAAAAAAGAGCGAAATGAAGTCATTCCTACATATGAAATTAAGCACTTGGAAGAGCTGTTTCCAATCTTAGAAAACCTTCGGGATGGTATTTAATAGAGAAATTGTATGGATTAGAAAACCTTTGCCAGTCACATTACTCAGGTAGAGGTTTTTTCGTTTGATTTTGTTTTTCTGGGATAACATTGTCGTGAGCCCTATCCTTTAATACCTCCATTGATAAACATTGATAATATTTATACAAAAGTATGTTTTTGTCATTTCGAAATTGTCTAAATAATCCCCAAAATAGGTTGAATTTCTTCCGTGGGAATAGTATTATTAGTTCCGGAAATAGTTCAATGATTGATAGTATATTTACACTATCAGTATTTTTACAATAGGGTGGGGCAGTTTATATGCAAAATAAATTACCGTTTTCAAGGTATTTCATTATAGGTGTTATGTTGTTTGCGTTATTCTTTGGTGCCGGGAACTTAATATTTCCGGCTGGACTGGGGCAAGTGGCAGGAACAAACATTTGGATGGCAATAGGAGGATTTTTAATTACCGGTATCGGCCTGCCGTTCCTTGGGATATTGGCGATGGGCTTTTCTGGTAGTAAAAACTTACAGGAACTTGCGGGGCGGGTTCATCCTGTTTATGGGATCATCTTTACCTCACTACTCTATTTAACAATTGGGCCATTTTTTGCCGCACCAAGGACAGGTGCTGTAGCCTATGACATCGGGATTGCACCGGTCGTTGGAGAGAGATTTGGACATGCGGGTTTAATTATTTTTACCTGTGTTTTCTTTATTGTTACACTGTGGTTCTCATTAAATCCTGCTAAAATAGTGGACAACGTGGGAAAAATCCTATCGCCTGGAATCATTATTCTCCTTTTGGTTTTATTAGTGATGGCTGTGGTAAAACCAGTCGGTTCTATTGGCGTACCCCAGGAATCCTATGTTAACGGGGCGTTCATGAAGGGGTTAATGGAAGGGTATAACACGATGGATGCCCTCGCATCACTTGTATTTGGGATTATTGTCATCAATGCGATCCGGTCGATGGGAATAACGTCTACACGCGGAATTCTAACGGCATCAGCTAAATCTGGAATTGTAGCCATCGTTTTTCTTGGTATCATCTATGTCGGCATAGCCTATCTTGGCGCAACAAGTACAGAAGCTTTCGGTCTGTTTGATACCGGAGGACCAGTCCTTGGCAAGGCGGCCTCCTATTATTTTGGTTCAGTAGGAACGGTTATGTTATCGATCGTTATTATCTTAGCCTGTCTAACAACAAGCATCGGATTGATGACGGCTTGTGGGGAATACTTCCATACAATCTTTCCTAAAGTCAGTTATAAAGTATGGGTAGTTTTCTTTTCACTAGTGTCATTTGCTGTCGCAAACTTTGGGTTATCAAACATCATTCACTTCTCCATTCCAGTGTTAATGTTGTTATATCCATTGGCAATCGCATTGATGTTACTGACATTCCTATCAAAAATTTTTCACCATTCAAGGATTGTATATGCATCCGCTATTACGGTCACATTTATGATCAGTGTGATTGATGGTTTCAAAACATTCTGTGATTTGCTTGAAATCAGCTATTTTGGTTGGTTACAATCGATTATTTCATTTTATGAAAAGATATTGCCCTTATACAATGATGGACTTGGCTGGTTGCTTCCTGTTTTTATTGCCATCTTGATTTCAGGTTGTATCGTTTGTTTTCAGAATTTCTCAGCACTTCGGCTAAAAAATAAAACAGAAGGCGTTCTTTAACATCTCCCCATGGTGGAGATGTTTTTTTTGCAGGAAATTATAGCAAGATGATGGAGGAATCGGTATAATTAGTTTAGTTTACTGACTATTTATTGTTTTAAAATAATTATCGAATGGATGAAGAGGAAGTTCTAATGAAAATAGTTAAAAAAATAGGTTCCCTGATATTACAGTGTTTCATCGGTGTAGAGGTGCTTATCCTAATCGCAGCATTTCCTGTTTTATTTGCCAATATATCTTTTCATTTCACTGAATATTTTCATGCCATCTATGAGCTTAATAGTAAAGTCTTTACTTTAGGAGACTTTCTAACAGGAGATGGTAAAAGTTCATTATTTCCTTTTATTATAGAGAGCTATTTCGAGTCTATGAAAATATTAGGTTTGGGCATTGTGGCTGCATTCTTCACTGCTTTCCTGATTACCTATCTATCATTCATGCTGTTTCGCAAAAGAATGAAAGTGATTAAATATGTACTAGAGTTAGCAGAATCGGTCCCGGACTTAATGTTTATTCTCCTATTACAAATGGCGGTCATTTTGATTTATCAAAAAACCGGAATCAAGCTGGCCCAGGTTGTTTCTGTAAGGGAAAAGGCTGTTTTGTTGCCCATCATCAGCATCAGTATTCCGATTAGTTTTTACATAACAAAAATCCTTATCCATCACATTGAGGAAGAATTGGAGAAATCCTATATATCCTTAGCTGTGGCAAAAGGATTGTCGTTTCCACATATATTGAATCTCCATGTCCTCAGAAATATTGCGGATGGGATGTTTGGGGCCTCAAAAACAATTTTCTGGTCGATGCTTTCAACACTATTAGTGATTGATTATTTATTTAATATGAATGGCCTGCTCAGAGTTATGGGAACCGGGAGGGACCCATTTATAATTGGCTGCCTTATGATTTTTGTCCCATTTTTTATTCTCTATCGTCTCTATGAATGGATTAGCTTTGATAACAGAAAGGATCAAGGGTAGATGGCTATATTTTTATTGAAAAGAAAAAGATTTGTGGTTAGTGTTTTATTTCTTGTTACACTGTTTACCTGGAGTATCATTAATAACGGGGACATTCGACAACTGCGGTTTCATACCGATGAAAGAGGAAACCTGATTGATGCGCCGCCCTATCCTCCCTTGACAGTCTTTCTCCTGGGATCCGATAAATACGGCTATGATCTCGGGCAAATGATGATTGAAGGAGCCAAATATACGATCGGAATCACGCTGTTGGTGGCCATTTTAAGGATGATTTTGTCGATTATTATGAGTGCTTTCATTTATTCATTGAGACCAAGAATATACTCTGTATTAAAGAGTATATTCGAACCATTTTCGGTCGTCCCACAGACAATCATTGCCTATTTTATCCTCCATACTGTGTTATGGATGCCAATCGAAGGGTTTTCAACTCCTTTTTGGCAGCGGGCCTTATTTGAAACTATTATTCTTGTTATCATTGCGATTCCAAATTTGACCATTCACCTTTCAGGTGAAATGAGGCAAGTGGAGAAAGAACCATTTATTGAGGCAGCAAAAATACTTGGGGCAAGCAAGACTAGTGTCTTTTTCAAGCATATTGTCCCACATGTGTATGAAAAATGGATTTTGCTATTCGGACAACAATTTATTCAATCCCTGCAGCTTCTAGCCCACCTTGGCTTTTTGAACCTTTTCTTCGGTGGTTCCTTCATCGCCTATGGCGATAGTATCGATCCCCCACGTTCCATTTCATATGAGTGGTCTGGTGTTATTGGTTCAAGCATTAGTTATATTTTCTCTTATCAATGGATTATTATAGTCCCGATTGGATTTTTTGTGTTAACCGCTATTAGTGTGGCGCTCATCAATGATTCGGTGAAGGCATTTTTTCAAAATAAGACAGTTAATCAAGCGAAAAGATGAGTAGATTTTAACGGAGTGCAATCAGTACCAAACCTCTGGGGAGGGAAAAAGATGTTACGAAGGGTAATTGCCGTTACGGATGATGAGACAAGTATTAAAGAGGCGATAAAAGAGGTATTAAGGTCGAAACATAAGGGGTATGAAGTTGCCCTGGATTTAACAAGAATAAAAAATAAGGATCGAAGAAAAGAAATCATGAAGCTGTTAACAAAGTATTAAAGGGGGGGTGAACCACGTAAAACGAGCCTATCCAATAAACTGGAAAGGCTCGTTTTTTCCTTTAATTTGCCGTTATTTTCTCTTCACTTTTAAGTAATGGCAAAAGATGACGAACAGCATAGGCAAAACCATCTTCATCATTGGTCTTTGTGATAATATCTGCTTTTTGTTGCACATGGGACGGGGCATTTCCCATGGCAACAGAAGTAGTAGCAACTTCAAATTGAGCAAGATCGTTGCCGCCATCGCCAAACGCAATAATTTCATCAAAAGATAGACCCATCATGTCTTGGTACCGTAATAATGCTTTGCCTTTATGGGCTTCACTCGAGGTGATTTCTACATTATTCGGAAAAGAAGAGGCCGTTGAAATCGGATAATTTCCGGCTAAGGCGGCTTTCACTTCAGCAATAGTATCAAGCTGGTCTTGATGAACTAAAGCGATCAGTTTATAGATTTTTAGATTATCTTTTTCTAGAATGGCATCATAATTAAATTCCTGAAATAGGGTATCAAGTTCTTGTTTTGTCTTCCCATGCAATGGGGGAAGGGTGGAGGGGAAGCCCCCGTGATCGGTATAGACGAGAATCCCCACACCTAATCCCTTAAGAATCGAAAATATTTCTTTATAAGTTGAAATGGGTAGGGTTGCTTCAAACAGCAGTTCTCTTGTCTTCGTATATAAAACAGAACCATTTACACAAAAAAGTGGCACCTCCATATTTTGGATGGCTTTTAGCTTAATGACATCGGTGTATGCCCGTCCCGTATTCATAATCAGGCAATGGCCTTGTTCTTGAAGCTCGTTTAAGGCTTTTACGTTCTCTTCGGTAACTTCATGATCTGAGTTTAATAACGTGCCATCAAGATCAATTGAAATGCATTTCATAGGATCGTACCATTCCTCTCATTTTATATTTTATCTTAACGTAAAGGGCAAGCCTATTTATGCAGGCTTGCCCTTATCTATATGATCTATGAAAAACGCAGAAGGTTATCCGCGTCTTCCGCCCCGCCCGCCTCGTTTTGATTCAGTGTTGCGTTTGAGGCTAGATAAATTCTCTTCACTTGACTTTAAAAACTTAGACACTTTATCTTCAAAACTTTCCCTCGGTTTGAATTGACCTTTTGAACGAAAGTCTTTGGAACGGTTATCCGTTCTTCCTTGACGCGGTGGTCGTTGAGAATAAGAAGATGTTTGTCCCTCTGGTTTTTCGATTGCTTTTTTGATGGATAAGGCAGTTTTTCCGTCCTTTTCACTAATAACTTTTACTTCGACTAGGTCGCCAATTTTCAGATGATCATTAACATCCTTTACATAGCTGTCTGCGACCTCACTAATATGCACGAGACCTGTTGAGCCTCCTGGTAATTCTACGAATGCTCCAAAATTAGTGATGCCTGTTACTTTACCTTGTACTTTACTGCCTACTTCGACTGACATGGAAATATAGTTCCCCCTCAATAATGTTAAAGACACCTTATTATAACAAATAATTACGAAAAAGAATATCCTCTTTATTTTTAAAGAATAAATGGTTTTTTTAATAAAAAAGATAAACTTATTTATCATAGTAAATCTTCATCTGAAAAGCTAATGATACGCATCGAAAAATTATCATGAAAAGGGGATTATGAACATTCAGTGACACATGTGGTGTTTTGGTGTCATTTCTTCAAGAATGATATTAATATAGAACTACGAAATGTGATTTATATCACATATTTTTTAAAAAGAGTATGCTTTGGTTTTTTAGAATAATGGAAAGGGGATCTACCAAAAAATGAAATGGGCTTTATTGACACTACTTTTTACTATAGCCACTGTGTTAACAGGTTGTGAACCATTAATGGTCCTGGATCCGAAAGGACCTCAAGCTGAAAGACAGGCAAGTGACATCTTGTTATCTATTGGAATTATGTCATTTATTGTCATAGTCGTTTTTGCTATTTTAGTATTTGTTTTAATCAAATATCGTGCCTCTAATCAAGCTGTAGACTATGAACCACCTCATATAGAAGGGAATCCATGGGTTGAAGCGATTTGTGTAGGAATTCCTATTATTATTGTTGCTTATTTTTCTTTCGTTTCTGTTCAAAGTAACTATATTGTTGAGGCAACACCGAAAGGTTATGAGGATCAAAAACCGTTAGTTATTTATGCATCATCATCGGACTGGAAATGGCATTTTAGTTATCCTGAAGAGAATATTGAAACGGTTAATTATTTGTATATTCCAACTGACCGACCAATTGAATTTAAGTTATATTCATATGGGCCGATTACGAGTTTCTGGATTCCGCAGCTTGGAGGGCAAAAATACGCGATGTCTGATATGATTACCACTCTCCATTTAGCAGCTGATGAACCAGGTGAATTTATGGGGCGGAATGCAAACTTTAGTGGAAAAGGATCGGCTGAAAATACGTTTAACGTTACCGCCATGTCGCAGGATGATTTTGACGATTGGGTGGGGGAAGTGAAAGATACTGCTAAACCACTAACAGAAGGTAAATTTGATGAATTGTTAAAACCTGGGCACCTAGGACAGATGACGTTTACAGGAACACACTTAGGCTTTTTACCACCACCAGGAGAGCATGGTAATCATGACTCATCAGACACTGAAGAAGCGAAACCTAACTCAGATAAACATTCTGATCACAGTATGATGAATCATTAAACTAAGACGAAGACTGGATCAAACAGTAAGTAATATTATCTCGGAAGGAGTATAAATCGGATGGAATTTTTTGAACGATTCGCTATACCCAATCCAAGCCCGGTAATCTATGCCTCTATGGTTGCTATTGGTCTGGTTGTGATCGCAATTATAGCTGGATTAACCTATTTTAAAAAATGGGGATATCTATGGCGCGAATGGTTAACAACCGTTGACCATAAACGGATTGGTATGATGTATTTAATTTCTGCGTTGTTAATGTTGTTCCGTGGCGGTGTGGATGCCATTATGATGCGTGCTCAGCTTTCTGCACCTGAAAATAAATTGCTAGATGCGCAACACTATAATGAAATTTTCACCACACACGGTGTCGTTATGATTATCTTTATGGCGATGCCATTCATATTTGCTTTCATGAACTATCTTGTTCCATTACAAATTGGAGCCCGTGATGTTGCGTTTCCACGTTTAAATGCCATTAGTTTCTGGTTGTTTTTTATGGGGGCAATGTTATTTAATATCTCTTTTGTTATTGGTGGTTCGCCTGATGCAGGATGGACATCCTATTTCCCGCTTGCAGGTACTGAATTCAGTGAATCAGTAGGGACGAATTATTATATGATTGCTATTCAAATATCGGGACTTGGTTCATTAATGACAGGTATTAATATGTTAACGACCATCATGAAAATGAGAGCACCTGGTATGACATTAATGAAAATGCCAATGTTTACATGGTCTGCTTTAGTTTCTAATCTTATCATTGTGACTGTTTTTCCTGTATTAACCGTTGCACTTGCAATGGGAACCATGGATCGATTATTTGCAACGAATTTCTTTACAACAGAAAATGGCGGCATGGATATGCTCTGGGCAAACTTGTTCTGGGTTTGGGGACATCCCGAAGTGTATATCTTAATTTTACCAGCCTTCGGTATTTATAGTGAGATTATTTCCACATTCTCAGGACGTAACCTCTATGGGTACAAATCAATGGTTTGGTCAATGGTTCTTATTTCAGTCCTTTCCTGCTTTGTCTGGGCTCACCACTTCTTTACCATGGGCCAAGGGGCTGCATCGAACAGCTTCTTTTCCATCACAACCATGATGATTTCCGTCCCAACAGGGGTGAAGATTTTTAACTGGTTATTTACCTTGTGGAAAGGGAAAATTCGCTTTACCGTCCCAATGCTATATTCAATCGGTTTTATTCCGCTTTTCACCATTGGCGGTATGACGGGCGTAATGCTGGCCATGTCAGCTGCTGATTATCAATATCATAATACTATGTTCTTAGTTGCTCATTTCCATAATACGATTATCCCTGGAGTGGTTTTCGCCATGCTGGCAGGTTTTACGTATTACTGGCCAAAAATGTTCGGCTTCATGTTAAATGAAAAAATTGGTAAATGGACCTTCTGGCTGCTTTCTATTGGCTTTGTGTTAGCATTCTTCCCGATGTATATCACTGGGTTAGACGGGCAAGCACGAAGGATGTACACGTATTCTGAGTCAACTGGTTATGGTCCTTTGAATATGGTTTCATTTGTTGGCGCAGGGATCATGGCGATTTCCTTCATTTTAATCGTATACAATATTTATTACAGTATTCGGTATTCACCAAGAAATATTGGAAGCGACCCTTGGGATGCG
Organism: Neobacillus sp. OS1-2; assembly: GCF_030915505.1. GTDB lineage: Bacteria > Bacillota > Bacilli > Bacillales > Cytobacillaceae > Neobacillus. The sequence goes on along the minus strand of NZ_CP133265.1, from coordinate 4,624,749 downwards.
CGTACATTAGAATGGGCTACACATACTCCTGTACCAGAATATAACTTTGCCATTACACCAGAAATTCATTCAAGTCAGCCATTCTGGGATGCCAAGAAAAATAAACATCCGTTATTCTCAGGTGAATTGGAAAAAATCCATATGCCTAACAACAGCGGAGTTCCGTTTATTATGTGTGCTATCTTCTTCATATTGGGCTTTTCGTTCATATTTGCGATCTGGCCGCTTGTCATTATTTCAACAATTGGAATCATTGCATGTTTGGTATACCGCTCATTTGAAAAAGATCATGGACGACATATATCAATAGAAGAAATTAAAGAAACAGAGGAAAGATTAGGGGGGGCTAAAAGATGAATGTAGATCACTCGCAACCTCTTGAATATAGCACTGGTCAAAATAAATTGAATATTTTCGGTTTCTGGATTTTTCTTGGAGCCGAAATTATGCTATTTGCAACACTTTTTACTACGTATTTTACATTAGAGAATAGAACAGGTAACGGCCCTGCCGGATTAGAAATTTTTGAAATAACGCCTGTATTAATTGAAACAATCCTGCTGTTAACAAGTAGTTTTACAATTGGACTTGGTATACATGCAATGCGGATAGGTAAGAAAAAAGCAATGATGACGTTCTTTGCCATTACATTATTGCTCGGTCTTGCGTTCCTAGGGTTTGAAATTGAAGAGTTTCTTACGTATATTCATGACGGGGCTAGTATTCAAACAAGTGCATTTACTGCAAGCCTACTGACCACATTAGGAACTCATGGAGCTCACGTAACATTTGGGTTGTTCTGGGGATTAGCAATCATGGTACAAGTGAAAAAATATGGGTTAACTCCAGAAACAACAAATAAATCATTTATCTTTTCACTTTACTGGCATTTCTTAGATGTCGTCTGGATCTTTATCTTCAGCTTCATTTACTTGAAAGGAATGATGTAAAAATGAAAGAATTATTCCCAGCTAAACAAATAATGGGGTTTGTATTTTCTTTACTTCTAACAACTGTTGCTCTTGCTGTTTACTTTTTAGATATGTCATTCACGGTAGGAATGACGATTCTTGTTGTAACAGCGTTCATACAAGCAGGCGTGCAGCTAATTGTGTTTATGCATGCTGGGGAAACTGAGGATAAGTTGTCTATTTACGGGAATGTTTACTTCATGATTTTCATTGCTTTGCTTACGGTATTTGGTACATTATTCCTCTTTAAATGGGATATGTGAGATAAATAAGAAAACAAAATGGAGCGTCGATGATCTCGGCGCTCCTATTTTCTTTTTACAGATTCAAACTGGATCCTTTTCTCTGTTGTTTTCAGCATTTCTTCTGTCACGACAAAAAATATTCCCATTAGAAAGATGAAAACGGCGCCAACGATGATTCCGATTGCAATACCTGTTAAATTACTGTAACCGTTTCCAAAAAAACTGTAGAAAAATGTCGCAATACCAATAGCTAATAATAGTCCGCCGAAAATCTTAACTGTATTTAGGATTTTTTCATTTACCTTCATATTCCACATCCCCCTTTTTATATATTATTCCTGTTGTTCACATAATTGTCAAAATTAATTTTAATAAACGGTTGAAAAATTTTTCGGAATTGGATTTATCTTTCGACAGTGTAAGTGGAAGGATAGAAATAAGTGTAATTCCTTGATTTCTAGCACCAATGATTTTAATCTAATATTGGCATCATACAAACAATGAAATAGGGGCGAATGTACATGAAAGAAGTAAAAACCGAACAAGAATACCGTGAGCAAATCGCAAAAGATGAACTAACTGTGGGTATTTTTACCACTACTTGGTGTCCGGACTGTAAACGGTTAGCAATGTTCATTGATGAAGTAATTGAAGAGAACCAGGATATGCAATGGATTAAAGTGGACCGTGACGAATTTCCGGAAATTTCTGAGGAACAAAATGTGATGGGGATCCCTTCATTATTGGTTTTTAAAAACGGTGAAAAGTTGGCCCATTTACATAGTGCGAATGCTAAAACACAAGACCAAGTTAGAGAATTCATTAACAATTTTTCATCATAAAATAGTAAAAAAAGTGTCCTCATGAGTGTATTCATGAGGACATTAATCTTAGGGACATTATCTTAATAGATCTTATCGCCATTAAAAATAGAATTTTTCACGACGACATAATCTACGTTACGAATCGCTTCTAATTTGTTGCCACCTGAATAGGAAATGGATGATTGAAGATCTTGCTCCATTTCGATTAACGTATCCATTAATGCGCCTCTGTATTCGACAAACATTTTTTTGCCTTCTACATTTTTCTTTTCCCCTTTTTGGAATTCCGATGCGGAACCAAAGTATTCTTTATACAGCTTGCCATCTTTTTCAACGGTTTCACCTGGAGATTCTTCATGGCCGGCAAATAAAGAACCAATCATGACCATCTTCGCTCCGAATCTAACAGATTTAGCGATATCACCATGTGTTCGAATTCCGCCATCAGCAATAACAGGTTTGCTTGCTGCCTTTGCACACCAACGAAGTGCGGCTAATTGCCAGCCACCAGTTCCAAAACCAGTCTTAATCTTCGTAATACACACCTTTCCTGGTCCAATGCCCACTTTTGTTGCATCTGCACCAGCATGTTCCAATTCTCTTACAGCTTCTGGAGTACCAACATTACCGGCAATCACAAAGCTTTGAGGTAATAATTTTTTGATATGCTTAATCATTTCGATCACGGCATTGGAATGACCATGCGCGATATCGATTGTTATGAATTCAGGCGTAAGCTGTGCAGCGGCTAATTGTTGGACGAATTGATATTCTTCCTCTTTGACGCCTACACTGATTGAAGCGATCAATCCACGAGATTTCATATCTTTAATGAAAGAAAGGCGTCTTTCAGGTTCGAAACGGTGCATGATATAGAAGTAACCATTTTCTGCTAAGTAAATGGAAGTCTTTTCATCGATAATAGTTTGCATATTTGCGGGAACCACAGGTAATTTAAAGGTATAACCACCTAAAGTTACAGATGTATCACACTCTGATCGGCTATTTACTATACACTTTGCAGGAACCAATTGAATATCTTCGTAATCAAATACATTTTCCATGAATTGCACCCCTAAACACGAATATTTAAGATTAATAACTTATTATTGTTCGTACATTTGCTAATTTACATTATTTTTATTAGCTTGTCAAAGGTTTCGATGTTATTTTTACTAAATTTGCAGATTTTTATTAAAAATTAAAGACAAATAAGTTAAACGTCGCTGATGCCCCTTTCATAAGATACATTATCTGAAATACGGGGTGATTTCTTGAAGCGTTGGTTGAAAGCCATTATTTTACTTTATTTATCTCTTTTGTTTTTCGGTAGTTTTTTGGCAATAACTGTTCTAATGGCAGGATTTCTCGAAAAAACACTGCCATTCATTCCCCAAATTAAGAATTTCCTTTTCTATTTCTTTTCAGGAGCCATTGGAGGGTCACTAAGGCATCTCTATATGTTCTGTTCACATTATATGGAGGACGAATTACAAGATTATCGTAAATGGATTATGTATATTTTTTATCCTATTTTCGCAACAGGAACGGCGGTCATGGCAGTCACCTTAATTCGAAGCGGATTCCTTCAAATTGAATTCACTAATTATGGGGATACGCCATACGGAGCAATAAGCATCGCATTTATTGTAGGATTTAGCTTCAACCGGTTTCTTAATTTACTAAATGCCGTCTCAAAAAATTTATTCAAATCAAAGAAAGGTCAGCAGGGCAATTCAGAAATCGATAATTGATACTCTTTTAGTCAACATAAAAAGTAATATAGAGATCAATACTAAATCGGAATGCATGTTCAAAAACAGTCATGGAAGGAGAGCAGAGAATGGATCAGCGATATAGCACTGATGATGATGCTACTGTGGAATTAAAAAAGGCTCTTCAAAAAAGTAAACCTAGAAGCAATATCAAAATGAGTGAAGCAGAGGTAAGGATGAAAAAGCAAGCCAAGAAAAGTTAAGTTAAGTGACATACTATTTGGAGGCAAACCATGAAAAAGCAAAATCCAATTGAATTCAACGGCAGGGTATTGGATCAAAGAAATACCCTAACTGGCCCTGACGATGCAGGAAAAGGATTTTACCCAGAACGACCACAACATGTGCCCATTCAGCAGGGAAAGAGTAAAAAGGGTTAAGAGTCTTTTACGAAAGGGAGGGGTAAACCTTCTCTTTTTCTTATGGAAAACCGGCAGGAGTCCTGCATAGGCATTTAAGTTTAATTCTTATATTCCTATTGGTATGATGGGAGTGTACTCCTAATAGAAAGGACAAATGAATATGGCAACCATTCAAATACCTGTGTCTGTCTTAAATTTAGCCCCCATACGCGAGGGACATAGCCCGAAAGAAGCGATCGATGCCATGGTGGAATTGGCACAAGCAGTTGAAAAAATGGGCTATCAGCGCTATTGGATTGCTGAGCACCATAATACGCCAACACTTGTCAGTTCTGCCACGTCTATTTTAATCAAACATACATTAGAACATACTGATCACATCCGGGTGGGATCTGGCGGTGTGATGCTACCAAATCATTCCCCATTAGTTGTAGCCGAACAATTTGGAACAATGGCAACGATTTATCCAGATCGTGTGGATCTTGGGCTTGGCCGAGCTCCCGGCACGGACATGATGACCGCAAGTGCTTTAAGGCGCTCGAAAAATGATTCTGTTTATACATTTCCTGATGATGTTAATGCCCTGCTTACCTATTTTGGTCCTGAAGAAAGGCAAAGTTATGTGAGAGCCTATCCAGGTGTCGGTACGAATATTCCAATTTATATTCTCGGTTCGTCAACAGATTCTGCCTACCTAGCTGCAAGATTAGGTTTGCCATATGTATTTGCATCCCATTTTGCGCCAAGGTATATGGAAGAAGCGATATCAATTTATCGCAGTCGTTTCCAGCCTTCTGACTACTTAGATAAGCCCTATATGATGGTCTGTTTAAACGTTATTGCTGCTGAAACGGATGAGGAAGCAAATTGGCAGTCGACAACGATGCAGCAATTTTTCCTTAATGTAGTAAGAGGTTCAAGAAGTCCGTTGCAACCTCCTGTTGAGAACATGGATGAGATTTGGAATTCAGCGGAGAAGGATATGGCATCATCGATGTCTAGCGTGACCCTAATGGGCAGTAAAGAGACAGTCAAACAACAACTCATTCATTTCCAAGAAAAATATAACGTTGATGAACTTATGGCGGTATCCTATATTTATGATCCTGACAAACAAAAACGTTCGTATGAAATCTTAAAAGAGATTGTGGACGATGAATAGATTTTACCATCACAAAAGGCATGTACATTAAGTAAGATTTAGTTCATAAAAAAGAATAGAACAGTACTATCTGACTAAAAATGGAGGTCATTCTTTTTACAAGAATGCCTCCGTTTTTCATTTAGTTAGCTATTTTTCTTTTGGAATACACCCATAAACTCACTGAATGCCTTGCATGTTTCAAACGGAACGGCGTTATAAGCTGATACACGGCATCCACCGATGGAGCGATGACCGTTAACTCCTACAAAGCCTTCCTGTTTAGCCTGTTCTAAGAATTTCTTCTCTAGTTCTTTTGATTTTAAATTAAAGGTGATGTTCATTAGTGAATGGCTATCTGGCGCAGCATGGCCTATGTAAAAACCATTGCTAGTTTCGATTGTATGATAGATAAGATTAGCTTTGTTTTCATTTTGTTCAGCAATAGCAGATAATCCGCCGAATTCACGAACCCAGTTAAGAACCTCTCCCAGCATGTAAATGCCAAAGGTTGGCGGTGTATTATATAGGGAGTTGTTTTTAGCATGTGTGCTGTACTTTAACATTGTTGGGATATTGGTGTTCGCTTGTTCAAGGAAATCCTTACGAATAATGACAACAGTTACGCCAGAAGGGCCAAGATTTTTCTGGGCGCCGGCATAGATGAGAGCAAATTTACTGACATCAATCGGCCTTGATAGAATATCGCTCGACATATCAGCAACAAGCGGTACATCCCCAGTGTCTGGAAAATCTGCCCACTGTGTACCATAAATTGTATTATTGGAAGTTAGATGTAAATAGGCATCTTCTGGATGAAACTTTAATTCTGAAACAGTTGGTATGTTTCGGTAATTTCCATCTTTTGCAGATGCTGCCTGATAAACATCCCCAAACAATTTCGCCTCTGCGAATGCTTTTTCAGACCAAGAACCGGTCATCACATATCCAGCCTTTTTACCCGGTTTTAAAAAGTTCATTGGGATCATGGAAAACTGAAGACTGGCTCCTCCTTGGAGAAACAGTACTTCGTATTGATCCGGGATAGACAGTAGTTCCTTTAAGCTGTTAATTGCCTGATTATGAACTTCCTCATAGGTACTGCTCCGGTGGCTAAGCTCCATGACTGACATTCCAGTACCACGAAAATCGATTAGTTCTGCTTGGGCTTTTTCGAGGACTGAAATAGGTAATGCAGATGGCCCAGCATTAAAATTGTATGCCCGTTGTGTTTTCACTGTCATAATTTTCTCTCCCTATTTTTTATTTACTTGAATATATCATATATTTTAAAAATTTGGGAAATTAAAGCGGTTACATGATGAAAATAAATTTGAGGATGAAAAATGCGTTAATGGAGGGGGGATTGATAAGCAATTTTTTTGAGGTTGTGAAATTATTTACAGAAAAAGCTATCCGATTTAGCAGATGGATATTTATCAATTATATGAAAGTTCTTAACAAAGGAGTCTTGTCTACTGTATAATGGTGGTCATTAACAGAAAGGAAAATAAACATATGAATTTCACTATTAAAAATCAAATCGAACAATTTAAACAACATAACCAAAATCGTGGGCGTTTGTTAGTTAGCTGCCCGGATCAGCCTGGGATCGTGTCAGCCATCTCGCAATTTTTATTTTCTTTTGATGCCAATATCATCGAGTCCAGTCAGTACTCAACCAATCCTGAGGGCGGCATATTTTTTATTCGGATTGAGTTTGAATGCCCGTTATTAAAAACAAAAGAAAACGAAATGGTGCTAAAATTTACTGAAATTGCCGCAAAATTTTCGATGGACTGGCGTTTAACTCCTGTTTACAAAGTGAAGAAAGCTGCGATATTTGTATCAAAGGAACTTCACTGCCTGTTGGAACTTTTATGGGAATGGCAAAGCGGGGATTTAATGTCCGAGATCGCTTTAGTTATTAGTAATCATGAAGAGGCGAGAGAGGTGGTGGAAGGTTTAAATATCCCATTCTATTATATTCCGGCAAATAAAGAGATTCGAGAACAAGTAGAAGAACAACAGCTGCAGCTACTCAATGAGTATGCTATAGATGTGATAGTTTTAGCGCGCTATATGCAAATATTAACACCAAAATTCGTGGAAGCTAACGCGAAAAAAATTATCAATATCCACCACTCCTTCTTACCAGCGTTTATTGGCGCAAGACCGTATGAACGAGCCTATGAACGCGGAGTGAAAATTATTGGCGCGACTGCTCATTTTGTGACGAATGATTTGGACGAAGGGCCAATTATTGAACAGGACATTGCTCGAGTCGATCACCGTTCAGATGTCGATACCCTAAAAAAATTGGGTCGTACGATTGAACGAAGTGTATTGGCAAGGGCAGTAAAATGGCATATAGAAGACCGAATTATTGTCCATCAAAATAAAACGATTGTTTTTTAACGGAAGGTTCTGTTCATTCGGAAAATGGGAGGAAGTATTCCTTGACCGAATGAGCTTTCTTTTTGCTGTAACGTAGAATGGGAAAATTCTAAGGATACTTAGATTTTAAATACATGTCGTCCAATCACTAATGTTGTCGATCTTGAATCAAGCCAACGACTAGTAGCAATGGCAGGATTATAGAAAAATAACGACCCGGCTGCTATATTCCGGCTCCCATTCATTGCTTCATGAACGGCTTTGATAGAATCCGCATCAGCAGGTTTATCGATTTGACCATTCTGTACAGGCTGAAATTGCCCCTTTTGATATATAACCTCTTTAATGGTGTTAGGGAAGGAGACGCTATCAACTCTGTTAAGCACGACACAGGCGACAGCTACTTTTCCTTGATAGGGCTCATTTTGTGCTTCAGCCCTAACTAGTCTAGCAAGCAGATTGATTTCGTATTCTGAATTTCCCACAACGATTTCCGGTTTCGTTGTTGTTTCTTCTGATTTATTTGTATGTACAATCTCCCCAATGTGAATGAAATCAAGATTTTGAATTTGCGGGTTAAGTCTTGCTAAATCTGCTAACTTAAGGCTATTATCTCTCGCAATTTTAGACATGGTATCCCCGCTTTTAACGGTGTAAGCAAAAGCCGGGGAAGCAAATAAGAGTGCAACCACTATTGTCAATGTGGAAATTAGTTTTTTCATCGATCTATTCCCTCCTAGTTGATTTCTCGTAAATCGTTTATTAGTTTCTATTTCTATGAATGAAAGAGATAGATTAGTATTACAGTTTCTTTACATAGATAGGTGAGATTCTTGATTCCCGCATTTATATGAAAAAGGACTAACCAGTCGGGGTTTGTCCTTTTTTTAAGCATGAATAAATTGGTCCTGCATCACCTAAGTCTTAAGACCGATAGAAAAATCAAGCTCAAGCGCAATTATGAAACATCCTGAAAAAAGGTAAGATGGAATCAAGATAAGGAAAACAAATTAGATACGAAATTAAGGAGGAAAAAATAATGAAACAATTTGGTTTACTGGTAGCAGGAGGCCTTGCCGCCATGATATTACTTAAAACAATTGGTCCAATGATTGGATTACTGGTTGGATTAGCAATTTTGTACTTTATCTTTAAGCAATTTTTAAAAACAGAATCCACAGGGATGAAAATTGGCTTAATCATCATCGGATTACTGGTCCTTTCAGCAACAATCCATCACATCCCAGCTCTTATTGGAGTGGGTGCTGCATATGTGCTCTATCTTGTTTATAAAAATTGGAACAAAAACAAAAAAACGGCAGTAAAAAATGAAATGGATCCATTTGTTAGTTTTGAAAACCAATGGAATGAATTAAAGAAATAAAAATATCGAAAGGGGAAATAGTACATGACAAACTTATTTACTAGAATAAAAGATATTATCGTCGCAGATATAAATGAAACGCTACATCAAAAGGAAAAACAAAATCCGATTGCTAAACTCAATCAATACCTCCACCAATGTGAGCAGGAAGCAGCAAAGGTTGGGAAATTGGTAGAACGTCAGTCGCAATTAAAAGATGAATTTACCAGAGAGCATAACCTAGCAAGGGAATTAGCTGAAAAAAGAAAGTATCAAGCAGAACTTGCTTTAAAAGCAGGGGAAGAAGAACTCTGCCAATTTGCTACGGCCGAGCATCAGCATTATTCAGAGCGTATGCAACGCTTAGAAGCATCACTTGAACAGGCAACAGAGCAGTTAATTGAATTAGAAATAAAATATGAGGAAATGAAGCAAAAACTGAAGGATATGCATTTACGAAGAATGGAATTAATGGGCAGGGAAAATATTACACGTGCCAATATCGGAATGAACCAGGTGTTAGAATCTGATTCTTACCACCAAAAGTCATTCTCGAAGTTTAAAGATATTGAGCACTACCTCGACCGGTTAGAACAAAAAGTTAGCAAGTCCTTCAGCAACAGTAGCTTTGATGCCCAGCTGACACAGTTAGAAAAAGAAATGAGTAGGGACAATTCCTTAACATTAACGAAAGAATAAATGAAGAAAGGGAAGTGATGTAGGAATCACTTCCCTTTTTCAATAGGGTAACAAAAAATGATCATGGTTTAGTTTGAATGGTAATCTGTGAAACTTCATTTTAAATAAAAAATCATTTCAGGAAATGTTCCATAAATGCTTTCTTACTCACTTAATTGGGATTAATTTTCTGAACGCGCCCAATCTGGCCATCTGTTAGCCTTACTTTGATGCCATGGGGATGGGTGCTTGAATTGGTAAGGATATCTTTTACGATTCCTCTAGTAAGTTTACCTGTTCTTTGGTCCTTTTTTAAAACAATGTCAACTGTCAGGCCCGGGACTATGTCTTTCCGATTTTGCCCGTTCATTAGGTACCCATTTTTCTGCGGGTATTGCTTGGTTTCTTTGTTTGCTGGCTCTTCAACTTTTTAGTTGAAAGGTTTGCATTTGTATTTCCATTACTAGAGGAGGCTTGATTCTTTTTGTTTGCTAATTGCTGCTTCATTGCCTCTTGCAAGCTGATTTTCTTCTTTCCCTCTTCGGGTTGATGATTCTCAGTCATAGAAAATATCTCCTTTTATTGAATATGATAGTTCATTTAGTATAAACTATTTTCTGGATAAGATAAAGAAGAGGTGATGGAATGGCTACTGCAAAAGTTGGCGATATTATTTCCTTTAAGCGGGAAGGGAACTCCTTTGAAGGTGAGGTTTCTGCCATTAGGGAAAATTCTGTAATTGTTCAATACGGTTTTTCAAAGGATAAAGGCGAACCATTAATAACCATTGTGAATCATAAAAATTACAAAATCAAAAATTCGAAGTAAAAAAATTATTGTCACAAATTAATTGTCATGATAGTATTAGTAAAAATATATTCCCTTTAATCTGGTCCAGAGAGACCAAAAGGCGAAAGTAACTTCGTATATTCTGTTCTTATATGATGCCCTTTTGTCCTTTGGATGAAGGGGCATCTTATTTTGCCAAAGTATCTTTTAATCATAGTCCAGAGAGGCTTGGAAGGAGACGTCAAAAAGTGAATTATCAGAGAAAAACAGTAGTAGCTTCAGTCGCAGGTTTAACCCTAGAGGGAATGGACATTATGTTTATTTCTTTTGCTATGTCCCTCATAATCGCAGAATTTCATATTGATTTAGCAACGGGTGGACTTATTTCTTCTATTACCAACATAGGGATGCTCGTTGGAGGAATAATTTTCGGAATTCTAGCAGACAGGTTTGGAAGAGTGAAGATCTTTACTTATACGATCATTTTGTTTGCTATCGGTACGGCACTAACCGGACTGGCAACAAATATTGAACAAATATACCTATTTCGATTTATTGCTGGTCTAGGAGCAGGAGGAGAATATGGAATCGGCATGGCATTGGTCGCAGAGGCATGGCCAAAGAATAAGCAGGGACGTGCTTCATCATATGTTAGTATCGGGGCTCAATATGGGGTGATTCTTGCCGCACTACTTAGCGCTATCCTACTTCCGGCATGGGGTTGGAGAGGATTGTTCCTTGTCGGAGTGCTTCCGGTTATCTTTGCCTTTATTGTGCGGAAGAATTTAGCCGAATCCCCGGAATGGCTAGCTTCGAAAAAAGTGAAAAAGCTTGTGCCGAAGCAAGGAAATTTAAAGCAATTATTTGCAACAAAAAGGATTGCTTTAACAACAGTGGCATTAGCTATAATGGCGAGTGTTCAAATTGCCGGCTATAATGGACTGATGATTTGGCTGCCATCAATGCTGCAAAAATCACAGGGATTATCAGTATCAAGTTCTGCACTTTGGACGATAAGTACTGCAGTAGGAATGATTGCAGGAATGCTGACATTTGGGCAATTCATGGATCGACTGGGGATGAAGAAGGCATACGGAATTTTCTTATTTGCCTCAGCAGTGTCGGTTTTCCTCTATTCCTATGCATCCGGCAGTACAGGCCTTTTAGTTGGTGGCGCTATCGTCGGATTCTTTTCGAATGGAATGTTTGCTGGATATGGTGCATTAATCAGTAATTACTTTCCAGTTGAAGTTCGCAGTACGGCTACTAACACGATATTCAACTTTGGTCGAGCAGTTGGAGGCTTATCTCCAATTTTAGTTGGTTTCATATTACAGCATGCTACGGTCACTGTTGCAATGAGTTACCTTGCTTTACTTTATTGTATATCGTTTATGGCATTGATTAGTTTAGGAAAAGGACGGACTGGTCGCGAGCATAAGGCCATTTATCCCTCTACTAAAGCTGCATCATGAATATACAAAGAGTGACTGGTGTTTTCCTATTTGGAAGGTCCCAGTCACTTTTTCTTAAAAAGACCTTTCTCTCGGCTGATCACGGGCAGGTTTTCCCTAATAAAAATTACACCCATCAAGCCAATAAGGGAGAAGACCACTGGTATGAAGAAGCTGTAGTAATATCCCACACTAATACTGTTTGGTGTGGCAGGAAAACGGTCTAGTACCATTCCAAAAATACTCGGCAACAGGACGGCACTTAAAAAACCCCCAGTATTTGCAAACCCCGAGACAACTCCTAAATCCCTATTTGGAAAGGATTGGCGGACGATGGCAAAGGTTAAAGCACTTGCCCCATAACCACAGCCAATGATAAAAAATAGTATATGCAGCATCAAAATTGGCGGCTTCCCATTAAACAAAATAAAGGCAGCCCAACACAATAAAATGGTGAGATGAACCATTACATATGGCCGTTTTATCGTTGCCAACACACTTGAGATCCAACTCGTTAACGGAGCTCCTATAAGGGCCCCGATGAGCCCAATCATAATAAGCTGACTTGCATCCGACCGAGTCATACCATATACATGGATTCCATAAGGAACAGCCCACGAACCGATAAATCCTACATATGCACCGACAACTCCAAAATGACAAAGGAATAAGGCCCATGCCTGCCGATTGGAAAATATGCGGCGCAGTAAAATCAGTGTTTTTTCCCGTTCTATCTCATTTTTTTTAGTTATTGTTTTGCTTGGGGGTATTTTCTTTGACTTTTGAATCAGTACAAAATAGAGGAGAATTCCGCAAAGACATAACATCATTCCCACTGAAAAAAACGCTGTTCTCCATCCCAATAAATCAATCCATGCTGAAAAAGGAACGGTTGCCAGCAAGAATCCTAGACTTCCGGTCATTCCCGCTAGCCCAATTAATCTGACAAACTCCTTTACTCTAAACCATTGACTCAAAATTAACACAAGATTAACCCAGATCGTTGCATCCCCAATCCCCGTTAGAAATCTGGCGAGAAAAAGGAAAAATTCATTCGTACCAAGACTATAAAGTATTGTCCCTATTCCAGTCAGTATTGCCCCTAAAATAAGAAAAAGATTGGGACCATACCGATCTGCTAGGATTCCAAAGGGAATCTGCAGACCAGTGTAGGCAAAAAATTGCATACTTGTCAGTAACCCGATGGTGGATGCAGTTACATGAAAATCCTTCATAACCTGGTCAGTAATTAATCCAGGTGCCGTTCTTTGGCTTGCCATTAAAAAGTATGTAAACAATACAGAAGCAAAAACAACCCATCTAAATCCGCTATTTTGTTTGTCCATTGATATATACTCCTATCAATATTTTACTTTTATGTATATGGAGTTCAATGTAAGCGTAGAAATGCCATACTTAAAATAATCCTTCTGAAAATTTTTTCAATAAATACTGGAAATTAATCAAGTGCTGTTATATAATTACAATTAATTAATAACGCTGTTATATAACATATGGAGCAATAATAAATTAATGTAGAAAAGGGGATTGATGAAAATGAATAAAATCGACTCAATTGCACGTAGAATACTAGGTTGGAAGTTAAATAGATGGGATCGTTGGTTTGACTATGAAAAGGGAGTCTTTATTCATGAATCTGATTTTCAGCCGGAGGACAATATTGACCATGCGATGCTAATTGTGGAGCGATTAAAGGAGTTAGGATTTACCTATACAAGAAAAGATTTTTCCAAGATTTGCTTTAATGACATTTGTGCATCTGGTGAGACGCTGGCTCAAGCGATTACGAATGCGGCTTACTCAATCGTTGAACTAAGTTCCATTCCGGATAACACAAGAATTGCACAGAAATTATGCTAAAGGATATTTAATTTTATATTTGAACAAAAAACTGTCGAGAATTTCTCGACAGTTTTTTGTATTGATTGGTTTGAAAAATGTTTAAAGGATATAATGACTGTTCTAGCTATTATAGAACAATATTGTTATAATAAATATAGAACAGATTGGAGGGGAAAAGATGATTATCCGAATTGAACCTAATGCTGATGTTCCAATCTACACTCAATTGACCAATCAAATAATTGAGGGAATTGCACGAGGAGAGATCCAATCAGGCACTGCACTTCCTTCAGTAAGGGCCTTCGCAGCAGACCTGGGCGTTAATATGCACACAGTAAATAAGAGTTATCATGAATTAGAAAAAAAGGGAATTATTCAGATTGTCCCCAAGTCTGGGGCTGTGATTGCTTCATCGAAAGAAGGAATGACTGTTGATTCTTATTCTTACCAAAGGATTTCCACTGAACTAAGGCCAGTGATTGCAGAGGCGCTTGTTATTGGCCTGGCTAGTGAGCAGATACAGGAGCTAATAACATCGATAATACATGATTTAACCGAAGATTAAGAATGAAGGAATACAATTTTAAATAGAGGAGGAGCACTTTATGTCTTTATTCATTTTCCTTATCATCTCGCTCTTTTTATTGATTATCCAAACGGCTATTCCGTTCCTTGTTAAACGAACAGTTGTATTTGGGGTAACGATACCAGAACCATTTATCAAAAATGAAAAACTTGCGGACTATAAAAAAAGGTATGCCCTTATCGTCTTCTTCGCATCTATCATCACTTTGGGTATTTATACCATATGGGCCCTTACAAAAAACCCAACAGAGGAGCTTATAGTGTTATGCGGAACCGTTATTCAATTTGGAATTGTTTTAATTAGCATGTCACTTTATTTTTATTTTCACGGAAAGATTGTTCAATTAAAGAAAACAAAAAAGTGGAAGGAAGATTTACAACAGGTTCAAATTACAGATTTATCTATCCGTTTACAGGATGAAATGCTTCCTTGGTATGTTTATGTATTGCCGATTACTATCGCTATCGGATTAATTGGTTATACGATTTTCCAATATACTATCTTGCCGGAACAGATTCCAACACATTGGGGAATCAAAGGAAAACCAGATGCGTTTACAGAAAAGACACCGTTTTCCGCTATTTCGATGACATTAGTCTTATTGGTGATGCAGTTCATGTTTCTTGGAATGAATATCGCAACAAAAAAATCCGGTATAAAATTAAGTGCGACAAGTACACAGGATTCCAGGCTTAGGCAGCTAGCTTTAAGGAAGTATTCCAGCTGGTTTATGTTTCTAACAAGTCTATTAATCACCTTATTATTTAGCTGTCTTCAGTTGTCGACCATTCACCCGAAATTAATCTCAAATAATTGGCTGGTCGCCATTCCGTTAATTTTCCTTCTTGTCATTTTAGTGGGGAACGTTATCTTTGCCGTGAAAGTGGGGCGTACTGACAAAAAGACTACAGGTCAGGTAAATGGAAAAATCACTGATTTTGATGAGGATTCTTATTGGAAAGGCGGACTGTTTTATTTTAATCGGAACGATCCATCCATCTTTGTTGAAAAACGTTTTGGCGTGGGCTGGACGCTGAATTTCGCCAATCCAATTGGTTATCTTCTAGTAATTGCACCAATTCTACTAATCTTACTCTTCCAGTTTCTATAAATACTTCTGGTTTGCGGAAAAGGAAAAAAAGCTTGGGCGCCAAGCTTTTTTCTTTCCATAAAATATAAGCAAGTGTCATTGTTACTTCAGATTCGTTTGAAACATTCATGGATTAAAATGCGTCAGGCAGGTTCTATTTACTGGTTACATATTTATTCTTTCGTTTTATAATAGTTTAAAGGAGTTTTTTTATGAATCCAGTACAATTGATCCAATCCCTAATGAATGTTGAAAATGTACAAAAAGCAACTTTGCTATCTTTTAAACCAGGGCAAATGTTTTATGGCAGAGTGGAGAAATTTCTTCCAAATGAGACTGCGATTGTTCAGATTGGTAGTACAAGAGTGGTGGCTCAAATTAAGGCTTCATTAATTGAAGATAGGTACATATTTGAGGTTTTGCAAAGTGAAGAAGGCCGTATTCAACTGAAAGTAGTAGAAGATAAAGGGCCAGGCATTCCGGTGAAAGCATTGTGCGAACAATTTCAACTTCCCAACACTAAGCAAAATCAGCAATTATTGCAGTATTTTTTAGCGGAAGAAGTCCCATTTACAAATGAGCAGTTAAGGACTGCTTCGGTTTGGATAAACAGTGTCGCTGATAAGAAAGAACTAACCGCCCTTGAATGGATGATCAAAAAAGAATTGCCCTTTACAAAACAAACCTTTCAATCGTTAATTGCGATACAAGAAACGGAATCGT
Source organism: Neobacillus sp. OS1-2 (assembly GCF_030915505.1). Lineage (GTDB taxonomy): Bacteria > Bacillota > Bacilli > Bacillales > Cytobacillaceae > Neobacillus. The sequence goes on along the minus strand of NZ_CP133265.1, from coordinate 4,608,488 downwards.
TTACCAGTCAACTAGAAAAAGCCCGGATTTTTTTAGGAACTGGGAGATTTTCAACCTATGAGAAAGTGGAATCATTAAAACAAATGCTGGAAAGTTTTCAAATAAGTTATACAATGGATGAACTAAGTAGCGGTAGTGATGTAAAACAAATGCTGCAAACGATGAGTCGCACGTTAGGTTTAGACTATGAAAATGAAGTAGAGTTATGGTCAAAAGACCTAAAGAGATCTATGGACCCACTTCGATCATTAAAACCTCTCTTAATGAGTGCCATTGCGGAACTCGGCACAGAAGGAAAGGAATTAGAGCCTCTGTTACATCGATTAACAGGTTTGCAACTAATCTCACAAGACTTAACAGGGCCGATGCAGCAATTGGTGATGCAATTCCCATTAACGCTTAATGAGAGACAAACGGATATAACCATCCAATGGAAGGGCCATAAAACAAAGAATGGCCAAATTGATTCTGACCATTGCCGAATCTTATTTTACTTAGATTTGGAAAGTTTAAAAGAAACGGTAATCGACATGCAGGTGCAAAATCGGGTGGTTCATATTTGTGTTATTAACAATTCAGACGAATTAGCATTACTTATTCCAACTTTAACTCCAACTTTAAAGGAAAAGCTCGAACATGTCGGCTATAAGCTTTCGTTTATACAGGTGGTTCCGCCTAATGGTAAAGGGAAGACAGGGAAAATACAGATGACTCCCACCTTATTATCAAGGGATTTTTCAAAAAGGGTAGATGTAAAAGTATGAGTAAAAAAACAAAACGAATGCAAGCTGTTGCCTTAACCTATAATGCGGTTCAACAAGCGGCTCCAAAAGTGGTGGCCAAAGGCGCGGGACATGTGGCAAATTCAATCATTGAAAAAGCAAAAGAACATCAGGTTCCGATCCAGGAGGATCCATCCTTAGTGGAGTTATTAAGTCAACTGCAATTAAATGAAACCATTCCGGAAGAATTGTATAATGCTGTTGCAGAAGTGTTTGCCTTTATCTATCAAGTGGACCGACATCATGCGAATCAAAAAACATAATTCTACTGCAATCAGCTTGATCCTCCTGGTCTAATAAGGTAAAGTGGTGATGGCAGGAGGGAATAAGCTTGGAATTTAAACCTAGAGCAATATTTTTAGATATGGATGGGACGATACTAAACCACCAAAATGTGGTAAGTATACATACAAAGGAAATAATAGATGCATTACGGATACAAGGATATTATGTTTTTATAGCAACAGGAAGAGCATTTGATGAAATAGAACCAATGGTGCCGCCTGGATTTCAAGTTGATGGGGTCGTTACGTCAAATGGTATGGCGGGATATGTTGATGGCGAAATCATATTTAAACATACACTCCCGCTTAATTTGGTTGAAACTATTATAAAAAAAGCGAGAGAACATATGGTGTACTATGAACTTTTTCCATATGGAACTCCTCGAGTCACGCTAAAGCAAGACCAAGTCTATGTTGAGGATGAAATAAGAGACCCTAAACCGGACAGTGTCGGTTTGAATGAGTGGCTATCACGTAAACAGGCACTAAAAGAAGAAATTGCTTGGAAGGATCATTTAGAAGGAAATGAATTCTCCAAATTTTACTTTTTTGCCAGAACAATAGAACATATCCAGACCTGGAAAAAAGTGCTAGAACAATTGAAGAAAGAAGTAGATTTTACCATGTCGGTTTCTTCTGAACACAATGTTGAGGTGATGGTTGCAAACGTGAACAAAGCAACCGGAGTTCAACAGATGTTAAAACACTTTGGGTTGTCAGTGCATGAAACGCTGGCTATTGGCGATAGTGATAATGATTTGCCCATGCTGAAACTTGTCAATTATGCAGTCGCGATGAAAAATGCACCTGATCGCATAAAAGAAATTGCGAATGACGTGACTGATTTCACTTGCGATGAAGACGGGGTATATTATTATCTGAAATCACAATTTGAGTTGTCAACCTCTAATAAGTAAAGGAAAATAGGTATCGGGTGCCGGAACCCAGTGAGCTAATGCGTGTGACTAGCTGGGACCAGGCACCGATTCTTTTTTTAAAGGATAAGAAAGCATAAAATTCGACTTTGAGAATTGTCTAGCTCCAGCGCTTTTCTTATTTAGCATAAAAGTTCTCCGTATAATATGGCTGTGATTGATCATTAAAGGCAACGCCCACACCTAAATATTTATATCCTTTTCGCAAAATATTTTCTCTATGTCCAAGAGAATTCATTAACCCTTCGTGGGCAAAAATACTGCTAAACTGCCCATATGCAAGGTTTTCCCCGGCTAAATAAAAGATGATATGATCCTCTTTCATTCTATCGAAAGGCGACTGCCCTTTAAGATTTGTGTGATCAAAGTAGTGATTGACCGCCATATCGGTACTATGCTTCCGAGCTGTTTCTCTTACATGGTCATCCCATGACAGAATGGGAAGCTGGTGCTCAACACGAGATGCATTCGTCAAATCGAATAGTTGCAATTCAAATCCTTCTTTTAATGCCGGACTTGCACTAGTGTACAGTTCATGTTTCTTTTGTTCCATTTCTTTGTTGATTAATTGCATGGCTGTCACTGTATTGTTTTCGTGTTTGTCGTAGAAAATGGTAACATAACCTTCATCTAGCAGATAGACCTCATAGTCAGCATTTTCTTGTAATTGAAAAACAGTCAGCCCCTTTTGAATCCCAGTTAATGGTTCTCCAAGCGCAGCTCGCACCGTTTCTTTCGAACTACCTAACTTAATTCCATTGTTAGAGGAAATTAAATCTTGATTCGTGTATAGTCCTGCTACCCGTTTTTTATCGTCGTACATAATCATAAAAAAGTTTTGATAATTGGTGTGATAGGCATACCACTTTGCTCCGTATTCATTAAGTGTTTCTCGGTTTGATTGGCCTACAATGTGTTCAATACCTTCCTTAGTGGCACCAAGTTCTATATTATGGACGGAAAAAACTTGATTAACCGGTGGGTGTACCGTTATTTTTTTTTGATCTTGAGGTTCCTCTTTTTGTTGTTTATCTAAAAAAAGACCAAGCTGCTCTATTAATTGTTCCATCCCATCAGATAGAGAATCGATGGTTGCTTGTAATCCAGGATTGTTTATAACATCATTTAGTTTGGATTCAACTTGATTCATTTCCTTTACATAATCAGCACTAGCGAATTTCTGTTTAATAATTGGTCCAGAAACATATAATATAAATAGTATTACTAGGATTGAAAAAAAGCGCCACATCCACTATCCTCCATTTCTATTAGAATTGTAACCAAATTAATATAAATATATAAGTAATATGCCTATATACGTTAGTTCAAGTATGAAAAAATGCTGCACCCTAAAAAATAGGTGCAGCATTTTTCAACATTTTACCACTTATTAACGACGCTGATGCCAAGCTTTTTTAAATACAAGTAATCCAAAGATTATAAAAGCTAGGAAGCCGATTAACGCAATAAGAATGGTTAAAATATTTCCTAGGGTTCCAAGGCCAAGTAGAACAAAGAAGTCGCTAGTAAATCCCAATACCGCTAGTAGCAGCCAAATCGCACCTGTTATAAAACCAAGAAAAATGCCAAATACACCACAGGAAGATTGCCCATGACTCATCAAATTCACCCCCTGTCACTGGTTGTTCCATAGTAATGTATGCGTTTACGTAGGAACCCGTTTATGAGATTACGTAAAGTGGGCTTAAAATAGGTGAAAATGAGACTATAGAATCAGTTCAGCCCTGCTTTATTGAAAAATAAAAAAGTGCCGGCACCCAGATGAAAATGGGAGTACCAGACACTTTTTTAGTGACCTTACTGAAACTTTTAATAAACAATATTTCCTTATTAATCCTCATTATTACGCATTCCCGTAAACATGAGAACAAAACGAAGGAGCTCTGCTATAGCAACTACCGTTGCAGCCACATAGGTTAACGCAGCAGCATTAAGAACTTTCCTCGCCTTACCCTCTTCATCATTCCTAATTAGACCTGAACCAATCATCATATTTAGTGCCCTGGAACTCGCATTGAATTCAACTGGAAGTGTAATAACCTGAAATAAGACTGCAGCTGCCATGGCAGCTATTCCTAGTAATAAAAGGTTTGCGGATGATAGGAGTAGTCCAATTAATATTAAGATAAATGAAATGTTTGACCCTATATTTGCCACAGGTACTAGTGCATGTCGGATGCGTAACGGAACATAGCCCTCCTTTTGCTGAAGACAATGACCAACCTCGTGAACCGCCACGGAAATCGAAGCAATGGAAGTACCATGATAATTAGCCGTGGACAGCCGAACACTTCTAGTTCTTGGATCATAGTGATCCGATAAATGGCCTGACACCTGTTCAACCGTAACATCGTATAACCCATTTGCATCTAAAATTCGCCGAGCTGCCATGGCTCCGGAAAAACCAGAGGAGGTGGCCACTTTTAAATATTTGGAATAGGTATTTCTTAAGTATACTTGGACTATAAGTGGTACAAGCATGATAAGAATAAAGTAAAAAATAAAGCCCATGAAATATACTCCTTTTTAGAAAGGTAATTTAGAATATATATATAATTTACCGCAAATCCCACATTTTAATATAACCTTATACCCCTAAGATCTTGGCCAATTTTGCTTGATCAAATCCTAGAATAACGTCTTCACTCGTATCGTTTTTGATAATGGTTGCGGGTGTAGCGGCAGCACCAAGTTGAATAAGTTCTTGCAGATATTGATCGTCCTTACGTATGTCTCTTTCTTCAAACTTAATCCCATTTTCTTTTAGCCAAAGTTTTTCCGCATGGCAAGGAGGACATGTCTCCTGAGAATAAATGATCACTTTCTTCATTTCATTACCTCCACTTCATCTTTGGTTATTGTGGTTTCCAAGAATACAATAATATACTATGAATCAATATTCAACAGTGTATTATGTTGCTAATTACTTTTTATTTTATTATTCAATTTTTCTCTTTCTGTAATATCCCTTACTACATCCCCAATGGTTACATTTCCGAGAGCTTTCTCCAATGCCAATTGGGCAGTAGAGAACAGTGGCTCAATCGTATTTTGAATATTTCTTCCAACAGGGCATTCTGGATTCGGTTTCTCGTGAATACTAAACAACTCTTTATCTTGAACGACATCTACCGCCTTATAAACATCATACAATGTTATTTCGGTTAAATCCTTTGCTAGTTCAGCACCTGCTATACCAGCTCGTACATTAACTAAACCTGCATTTTTTAGCATCCCCATTATTTTTCTAATCACAGCTGGATTGGTATTTACACTTCCCGCAATAAACTCTGATGAGTTTACCCCACCATTATTCACTTCAAGAAGTGTTAATATATGAACCCCAACTGCAAACCTGCTGCTAATCGACATCATTGCTCACCTTCCTAAAATTTTTATATCACAATAATTTATATAAAATGTAATTAATTTGATTACAAGTGTATTATACCAAACTGTCGAACAAAATATATAAAGTGTGTTTCGGTTGACAAAAGAATAACTTGTTATTAGAATGATTACAGGTAATTAAATTGATTACAAGTTTAATTCATTTACAATAAAATGGGGGGAATCATCCATGAAATTTTTAGTAACAGGTGCAACAGGGAAATTGGGAACAAAAGTAGTGGAGAACATATTAAAAACTATACCGGCGAATCAATTAGCTGTCAGTGTACGTAATCCCGAGAGGGCAGAAGGATTACGATCACTCGGGGTAGATGTTCGCCAAGGAGATTTTGACCTTCCGGAAACATTGGATGCTGCTTTTGAAGGCATTGATCGTTTATTGATTATTTCTGCAGATGGTGACAATGAAACAAGAATTCGTCAGCATACAAATGCAGTCGCAGCGGCTCAAAGGAAGGGAGTTAAATTTATTGCTTATACAAGTTTAGCAAATGCAACAGATAGTACAAATTTAATGGCACCTCCTCATGTAGCGACAGAAGCAGCGATCATTAAAACAGGAATTCCATATTCCTTCTTGCGTAACAATTGGTATCTGGAAAACGAAATGGGGGGTATTCAGGGTGCGTTAGCAGGTGCTCCGTGGGTAACTTCAGCTGGAACAGGTAAAGTGGGGTGGGCACTACAACAAGATTACGCAGATGCGGCAGCAGAGGTGCTTTTAGGAAGTGGGCATGATAATACAGTATATGAACTTTCCGGTCCACTTTTAACGCAAGAAGAATTAGTAGCTGCTCTTGGTGCCATATTGGGTAAAGAAATACCTGTACAACAAGTCAACGACGAGACGTATGCCGAAATGATGAAAGGACTAGGTTTACCGGATTTTGTTATTCCGATTGTTGTAGGAATTCAAGAGAGTATCCGCAATGGTTCACTAGAAGTTGAAAGCAATGATTTTGAAAAGCTTCTCGGTCGTCCAATAACGCCAATAAAAGAGGGATTAACTCAAATCGTTAACCAAATTTCTCAAGCAAAATAAAAAATATTCTTAGCAACGGTAAATGGAATCATCTGCCTGAACCCCCATGTGCTAGTGTTACCCAGTGGGGGCCAGGCTTTGATTCTCTCGTACCATTTTTTAAACTAATAGCCAACTTCAACCGATGCGACGACTATGTACATCATATCATTTTTATCTCCCTTATCCTCGAGAGCAATCCCGCTAGTTGTCATCATTCCTCCATCCATGACTTCCACTGTAACGCTACCATATGGCAGAGCCTCTTTTACAGCATCGATATCAAGGTTTTCTTTCTCACATGGAATGGCAAGTTTCACATTCACTTTCATATGATCTAGACTGTTTTCAGGGAGCACAGAACGAATGCCGGGCATGGAATTATAGTGAATGGCATTTTTTACAGCGCGAACTGCTGCTTTTGTAATATTTTGGCCATGTACATCAATCCCCATCCCAGTTTCAATAAACATTAATTTTTCCATCACTAATTCATCTTCCTCTCCATATTCTTTCACTACAATATTTTACCGCTTTTCAACCACTTTGTTAAATTTCATCCACATTCCATTTTCAAAATGATATAGCGCAGTAAAGGAAAGGTTCTGTAGCATATGGAAGGATATGGCTAAAAAAATAAGAACATTGGAGTTATCTTCCCGAGTTTGGATGACAATCCGTTATATAGCATAATTCACCGTATTTTCGACTTTGTGTGACCTTGAATGCAATGATAAGATGAAACCTACGTAAAAGAACAATTCGCCAAACGAAAAAAACTGAAAGGAATGATTTTTTATCAATCATTTACAATTAAGTTATACGAGCGAAATGGAAAAAGCGATGTATAGCGCTCACGGTGTAGGTTATGAGGAGTATTGCAGATCTCATTCAGTAAGAATGAGGGTCGAAAAAAGCCGTGAAAGGAATTATAATACGTGTCGCAGAATGGTTGCTGACCTTGACCTACTTGTTCATTTTAATAATCGCTTAAAGTTATGAGATAAGGGAAACCAATGTTAAATTACACTGGTTTCCCTTTATATTAGTGCCCGGCCAAATAAATCTTTCTCTTCATTTGTCATCGTTCTTTTTTCGATAAGAAAATTCTTTACAACTTTTGCACAAATTGGTTAACTTGATAAAGAAGCTTATAAATTGCGAGGCATTACATATGATGAAAATTAAAAACTATGTTGGACAGTTCCACCCGATTGTATGGGTTTTATTAATTGGCACAGCGTTGTCGAGGGGCTCCGCATTCATGACTCTGCCGTTTCTATCAATCTATTTATCAAGACATATGGATCTGTCACCAGTTATTATCGGCATAACAGTCGGGATGAGTCCATTGATGGCGACGGTGGGAGGATTTATTGGCGGTCATTTATCGGACAGGTATGGTCGTAAACCAATCATGCTGGTCTCATTGTTTATGGTTGCATTTGTTTACTATGGATTCACCGTGGCGACAGGACAAGGATGGTTTATCCTATTAAACGCTTTAAATGGCCTTAGTAACTCATTCTTTGAACCAACAGCACAAGCGCTAATGGCTGATTTAACCGAGAAAACTAAGCGGATAAGGGTGTATTCCCTACGATATACTGCGATGAATATCGGAGCATCCGTTGGTCCACTTATCGGAGCGTATTTAGCCAACACCTCGGCTAAGTTATCCTTCGGTATAACAGGGACAATCTATTTACTTTACGCACTTGTATTAGTTTACTTTTTAAAAAGGCTTGAAGTACCAGTATCACAAGAAAAACATAACAAGAAGGTTGTATCCTTCGGTGCTGCTTTCCAGATAATTAAAACGGATAAGGCCTTAAGATATTTAATCATTGGAATCATTTTGGTCAACATGGGCTATGTTCAAATTGATTCCAATCTGCCGCAAATATTAGAAGGCACAGTCGAAAATGGTGTCTTTATTTTTTCCTTGTTGATCACTATTAATGCTGTGATGGTTGTAGTCCTGCAAATGCCAATTAGCCATCTGGCTGAAAGATTTAAGTTAATGCAGGTTATGGTAGTGGTGCCTTTTGCATGGCGGCTGGATTGATTGGTTTTAGTTTTGCCAGCGGGTGGGTGACCTGTATTATAGCTATCGTCTTATTAACGTTAGGAGAAATATTAATTTTCCCTTCTAACAGTATGATGATTGACAAGCTTGCGCCAGAACATTTGCGTGGAACTTATTTTGGAGCTGCCCAATTCCGGAAAATTGGCAACTTCCTTGGCCCAGTCATCGGTGGTTACCTTCTTAGCCATTTCAATGGTCAAATCATGTTTTGGATAATTGCACTCGTAACGATCGGAAGTATCATTTTCTTCACATCCGGTAATAGATCCAGAGTAGAAAAAGGCGAAAAGGCAGTTTAACTATGAGCAAACTGCCAAAAAGCGTCTTAACGATAAACATGAAAATGCCTCAGGATTCAACTCCTGAGGCATTTCCTCGTGGTCTAGGAAATTATAAACTCATCCCATTGTGGATAACTTGGAATAGTTTTCTGAATCCAGCTCCAGCGCCCTAGCGGCTAATGTCCTTCGCTCTCCGCCCTACGATAAGTCAACATCGAATCGCCTCCGGCTTTTCGTGTTTCCTTTATCTCAGTTGGAGTGCTCCAGGCCATACGCCGCTGAACAGGGCGCTTGCGCATTTTGTTCTTATTTTAATATATCCTCGATTCTTGCAAGTGTTTCGGCGCTTAATTTCACACCTGATGCTTTAACGTTTTCTTCGATTTGCGCTGATCGGCTTGCACCCACTAATGCGCTTGCAACATTACTCTGTCTTAAAATCCAGGCAAGGGCAAGATTGGCAAGCGAAAGATCATTTTCTTGGGCCACACCTTTTAATAATTCGACCTTATCGAGATTCTCGTCGGTTAATAATCCAAATAGGCTGCTGTATTTTTCCTGTGCGGCACGAGTACCTGCGGGAGCTTTTTCCCCCTTTTTATACTTACCTGTTAGGACACCTTGTGCAAGCGGCGACCAAACGACCTGGCCAATTCCATGCTTTTCTGAAACTGGGAGGACTTCTTTTTCAATATAGCGCTGCAGCATGCTGTATTGCGGCTGATTGACAACGATCCGGTCGAGTAGTTTTTTATCAGCGAGATGGACAGCTTCGCTAATTTGTTCGGCTGTCCACTCGCTCACACCCACATATAAAACCTTTCCTTGGCGGACAAGATCATCAAGTGCGCGCAATGTTTCGTCGAGTGGTGTTTCAGCATCAAATCGATGGCAATAATAAATGTCGACATAGTCCGTGTTAAGTCGTTTTAAGCTTGCGTGGCATTGTTCGATAATATGTTTGCGAGATAAACCTTTGTCGTTAGGTCCATCACCCATTGGCCAAAATACCTTCGTGGCCAGTACAAATGAATCACGGGCATATTTCTGAAGGGCCTTGCCTACGACAATCTCAGCTTCCCCCGCATGTAAACATTGGCTGTATCAAAAAAATTTATTCCTAAATCGTATGCCTTATCAATTGATGCGGTCGCATTTTGTTCCTCCACATATCCACCATACGTAAGCCAGCTACCCAAGCTTATTTCACTTACTTTTAACCCTGTTTTTCCTAAGCGGCGATATTCCAAAATGATTCCCCCTAAAAAAATTTCGTGATTCAAAGTAAAAGTACTACATTTAGAGTTAAAATGTCTACTATTAGAAACTTCTCTGGAACGAATATTTTTTCTTTTCCTCCATTTCTAGTAGAATTATAATCAATCTTGATAAAGTGAATAGGCAATATGACTAGTTTGATGTAAATTGGATGGTGAATACAAATGACTGAAATAAAAAAACTGCTAGAGGTAGATTTATATAAACCAATTCAGGCATATTTCTTACGTGAAGAGTATGAGGTTTATGGCGAGGTGAAGGATTGTGATATTGCCGCAATAAAAGGTGATGAGTTAGTTGTTATTGAATTAAAGCTCAACTTAAGTGTGGATCTACTAATCCAGGCCACAAAACGACAAAGGTTTACGGATCAAGTTTATATTGCGATACCAAGACCAAGATATCGATTGAATTCGAGGCAATGGGCAGATAAATGCCATTTAGTTAGAAGGCTTGAGTTGGGTTTGATTGTTGTTTCATTTTCAGGCAATCGAACAAAAGCAGAAATAATATTTCCTCCAACTTCGTTTAATCGTCGTAAAAGGATCGGTCAAAGTAAGCTAAAGAGAGCAGCCATAATGAAAGAAATCAATGGTCGGAGTGCGGACTTCAATATTGGTGGAAGTAATCGGACAAAAATCATGACAGCCTATAAAGAAAATTCTATCCAAATTGCCTGTTATCTTGAAAAATTGGGACCATTATCGCCGAAAGCGTTAATTCAAATGGGAACCGGTCATAAAACTTCCTCCATTCTAACCAAGAATTATTATGGTTGGTTCGAAAGAATTAAGCGTGGCACTTATGTTATTAGTAAGAAGGGAAAACAAGAGGTTAAGGAGTATTCGGACCTTATTATTTATTATTTGGGAATAATACCAAATAATGATGTGCCATCGGAATGAAAGTATTTCTGCAAGTATGCCCCATGTATTGGAGGTACTTGAACTATAGAAAGGAAATTTAGATGAATACAACTTTAGAAATGCTGATCCATTTATTTGAACGAGCTGCTTTGCTCTTAATTTGCCTGTTCTTTATGATCCGTATCCCGAGATTTAAGGAATCTCTACAAAAGGACCACCATTCCCCCATAGAGCGAGTGATCATTACGCTTGTGTTTTGCTTATTTGCCATTTTTGGTACGTATTCAGGAATTAATGTGGAAGGGTCGCTCGTTAATGTTAGGATCATCGCTGTCGTTTCGGGGGGAATCTTGTTTGGACCCTGGGTAGGAATTATTACTGGGATTGTATCAGGAGTCCATCGATATGTAATTGATATTGGTGGACCCACTTCCATCCCCTGTTTGATTACGAGCATTTTAGCGGGGGTTTTATCGGGATATATAAACCAAAGTGTGAAGAGGTCTTTGCGCTGGATTTATGGAATAGTGGCCGGGATGTTGTCTGAAATTTTGACAATGGTACTGATTCTAGCGATGGCAAATCCATTCGAGTTAGGGTTGGACATTGTCTCTAAAATCGCTTTTCCGATGATTGCAGGTGAGGTTAACATTGGCTTAATTGTTTTGCTTGTAATGAGTGTCGAAGGTGAAAAGGAAGTAATTGCAGCGAAACAGGCAAAGTTAGCATTGGATATCGCAAACAAGACATTACCATACTTTCGATCGATTCATTCGGATTCCCTGAAAGAGATCTGCCATATAATCAAAAATGATATCAAGGCCGATGCAGTTGCGATTACAGATACGAAAAATGTGCTTGCTTATGTGGGTTTTGGGGAAGAACGATATGTAATCGGGCAGGAAATCATTAGTGATTTGACCAAAGAGGCGATTCACAGCGGGAATTTCATTATTCGAAATCAGGTGGCGGATCATCATACACCCCAAATTCACTCCTTGCTCATTGTCCCCTTTGAGGAGAGTGGAGAAGTGACGGGAACACTTAAAATCTATTACCGCAAAGCCTATAAAATGACCTATTCACTACAGACCATGGCCATCGGATTATCGCAAATTATCTCCACACTGATGGAGGTATCCCGGATTGAACAGATTAAGGAAGCAGCGAACAAGGCGGAGTTGAAGGCACTCCAAACAAAGATTAATCCTCACTTTTTATTTAATGCACTAAATGCGATTGCCTCCACTACACGCAGAAATCCAGACAAAGCACGTGAGTTGATTATCAATCTTTCTGGCTATATGCGTTACAATTTAGAAGTTAGTGATGAATTAATTGATATCCATAAAGAATTGAAACAAGTCCGTGATTACGTGGAAATAGAGAAAGCTCGTTTTGGCCATCGATTAACGGTTGTTTACGAGATTGATGATGTACAAGTCAACATTCCAAGTCTGCTCATTCAGCCGTTAGTCGAAAATGCCATTATTCATGGGATCTTAAAGATAAAAGGTCCAGGTTTGGTGACTATCGCGGTGAAGGATTTAGGAAATAAAATAAGAATAAGTGTTAAGGATACGGGGGCTGGAATAAGTGAGGATGTCATTCAACAATTGTTGCTAGATGATGTACCATCAAACAAAATCGGTTTGTATAATGTTCACCAGCGAGTGAAACTCATTTATGGCCATGGATTGGTCATCCACCGTTTGTCACCCGGAACAGAAGTTTTTTTTGATATCGTAAAGGAGAATATATGAAAGCGATTATTGTGGAAGATGAAATACCAGCTCGCGAAGAACTGGAGTATTTAGTTGGAGCCCATAGTGGAATCGAAGTGACCGATTTCTTTGACGATGGCTTAGATGTTTTAAAATTTTTGCAGGAGCATGAAACAGATGTCATCTTTTTGGATATTAATATCCCGTCCCTTAATGGGATGTTGTTAGCGAGTACCATCAGTAAATTCACAAAAAGACCTTATATTGTCTTTACTACTGCCTACAAAGAGCATGCAGCCCAAGCATTTGAACTCGAAGCCTTCGATTACATCTTAAAACCCTATGAGGAGAAGCGGATTGCCGCAATGTTAAGCAGGCTGGAATCTGCTTTTAAACGAGATCGCGCAGAAACACCCTTATCGGATAGAAAGCTCGAATCTCAACTGGATTCTGGGAGGCAGCAAAGAGAAAACACTTCGAAGTCTGCTAGTCGGATTAATTTGAAAAAGAATGACAAAATTATTGTAACAGACGCAAATGATATTTATTATGCTCTAGCAAGAGAAAAAGCTACCTTGGTGTATACCCAACAGGAGGAGTACATGATGCCAATGAGCATCACGGAATTTGATTCCCTTTTACCAGTTGACCTTTTTTTTCGCTGTCACCGTTCTTATACGGTTAATTTGACCAAAATTCGTGAAATTGTTCCTTGGTTTAATCAAACCTACATATTACGACTGAAAGATCTTAAAGAAGAAATTCCCGTTAGCAGAAGCAAAGTAAAGGAATTTCGACAAATTATGCATCTTTAACCGCCATTCATTCCGAATTATAGGCATTTCATTCTGAAAACGGTTTCTGCTTTTTTTCGATGCTATGATGATGATGTAAACAAAATCAATTAAAAATTCTGATGGTCATACATTATCATTTTTTTAGAAGAAAAGAGGAGATCAAATTGAAATCAAGTGCAGATCGTCGCTGGTTGATTGTAGTAGGAACTATTATTGTTCAGATGGGATTAGGTACCATCTATACTTGGAGCCTTTTCAATCAACCCTTAGTAGACCACTTTGGTTGGAAATTAAATTCAGTTGCCTTTACTTTTTCGATTACTAGCTTAGCTTTGGCTTTAGCAACGTTGTTTGCTGGGAAGCTGCAGGAAAAATGGGGAATTCGCCGGTTAATTGCTTGCGCCGGGTTTGTGCTTGGCATAGGATTAATCATCAGTTCTCAGGCATCATCATTATGGATGCTGTATATTTTGGCAGGGGTTGTTGTTGGTGCAGCTGATGGTACGGCCTATATTACATCGTTATCAAATTTAATTAAGTGGTTTCCGGAAAGAAAAGGCCTTATTTCAGGTATCTCTGTTGGAGCATATGGTACAGGAAGTTTGCTATTCAAATTCATTAACGGGTCACTCATTCAATCCGTCGGTGTTACCCAAACATTCTTTTTCTGGGGATTAATTGTCATGATTATGGTTGTTGGTGGTTCATTCCTTGTTCGGGAAGCAAAGATCACTAAAGGGAATCAAACTGTTGGCGGCAGTATTCAAAAAGATTTCTCAGTTAAAGAAATGCTTAAAACGAAGGAAGCTTATCTTTTATTTGTTATTTTCTTTACCGCATGTATGAGCGGCTTATACTTAATCGGAATTGTTAAGGATATTGGGGTTAGGCTTGCAGGACTTGATATTGCAACGGCAAGTAATGCTGTGGCATTAGTGGCAATTTTTAATACAAGCGGACGTATTATTCTTGGAGCATTATCGGATAAAGTAGGGCGTTTGCGTGTCGTTTCAGGCGCACTGCTTGTCACTGCAGCAGCTGTAACGGTATTAAGTTTTGTTCATGTAACCTATGGGGTATTCTTCGCTTCAGTTGCAGCTATTGCATTTTGCTTTGGCGGTAACATCACGATTTTCCCTGCCATTGTGGCCGATTTCTTTGGCTTGAAAAATCAGAGCAAAAACTACGGTATTATTTATCAAGGCTTTGGAATCGGTGCCATATCAGGATCCTTTATTGCTTCTTCTTTAGGCGGCTTCATTCCTACCTTTAAATTAATTGCCGTTTTAAGTATTGTTTCCGTATTAATAGCGATGTTAATCAAATCACCGGGCAATGGAAAAATAAAAATGAAGGAAAAGAGAAATCATGGTGAAGTCCGTAGTCTTTCACCAGAGTCAAAAGTTAGTTAAGAAAATTAAGTGCCTGACACCCCGCAGTACTATCGCTAGTACAGCAGGGTGTCAGGCACCTTTTTACTTATTTTTCCATATTTACCTCGCATTATTTAGCAAATACATGATCCCCAATTGTTTTCACTACTTCACGGGTACGAATCCAATTATCCGTAGCAATTTCTGGGTTATAAAAATAAATAGAATCATTTAAACGATCTTTTCTTGTTAATGCTTCCTCAACTGCTAGTTTCGCTTCCTCTGATGCAGGTTTATTAATTTCACCATTTTGAACAGGTGAAAACGCATAGGTATTGCCAACAACTTCTTTAATCACACCTGTAACTGTATTCGGGAAGTGTGGAGAATCGACTCGATTTAATACGACAGTTGCAACCGCCACTTTTCCTTCCTTTGGCTCACCTTTTGCTTCTGCTTCTACCAATCGGGCAAATAAATCTTTCTCTTGACTTGATATGGAAACGGCAGGATCCTCTGGTTCTTTTACCGTCACTTCTATTTTGGGATTTGATGGCTGAATTACTACTGCTTGCATTTTATCAGGATTTTGCAACATTTCTTCTATATAAATACCGTCGTCATGACGGTTAAGATCTTTATTATCATCAATAGTTAAACCATATTGTTGGCCAAGTTCCAAAAGGTTCTTTTCTTTTACAACTTGATTTTCGGTAACAGCCTCGACTGTATTATTTTGTAAACTGATAAATGCAAGTGTAGCAACACAAGCTACAACTAATTTTCTCGTATAGCTGTTTTTCATGTGGCTACCTCCTCTTAATTTGTATGATACTACCTTACCATCTGCGGGTTTCGTGTTACAGAACAGGACTGTTACTTTTTTTGTTAGTTTGATGAACAACATTACAGGGAAAATAGAATTATGACATTATTCCTGAATAAGTGACATATTCAACCCAATATTGCGAAATAGAGGAATATTTTACTGGGAATTTTAATTGACCTCCGAAAATCACAATAGTACCTGACTCCCAGCACGCTAAAGTATCTGGACTTGGGGGCAGCTACCTTTAATTTTTCATTAGACTAAAACTTTTCAATTGACAAAATGAACTGTAACGATTATGGTTACAGTATGATAACTGTAATATTTTTTATTACATTTATGTATTTGCCAACTACACTAAGGAGTGTGTAAAAGCATGGTAACTGTGTATACGACCCCGAGTTGTGCCTCATGCCGAAAAGCAAAAGCTTGGCTTGAAGAGCATCAAATTGACTATGTAGAAAGAAATATATTATCTCATCCCCTTACAGTTGATGAGATTAAATCGATTCTTCGTTTGACAGAAGAGGGGACTAGCGAGATTATTTCCACTAATTCGAAGTCATTTCAAGAATTGCACGTAGATTTTGAATCTCTTTCGCTTAATGAATTGTATACAATAATAATGGAACATCCCAAAATGATGCGTCGGCCAATTATCCTGGACGAAAAAAGATTACAGGTTGGATATAACGAGGACGAAATTCGTAGTTTTCTGCCTCGAAGGATACGGAACTATTTATACACCGAGTTGCAAAAAGCAGCAAATTAAAATGAAAACGACGGGTATTAATGCTTAGTCTTTTCATTGAATCGAAAGCCTAATTAAGGGAGGAAACACTGATGATTGAAGTATTCGTGACAGTCCATTATAAAGATAAAAATTACCATACCAATGTAATAGTGAAAAAAGATATGACATGGCAGAAAATTAAACGGATAGCAGAGAGGCAAGTAAAAAAACAATGGGATAGGTAAATAAATCGGCTTTGCGAAAGAAATAGAGTGCTTAGTGCTTGACTAGCCAATCTGTAATACTTAATATTACAGTACGTGATTACTTTTATAACAGATGCAAAAAATAGTGGTACTAGGAAAAACGGTGAGATGTTTTCTTACTTAGGAGGCAAGCACATGAATAGTGATTTTACCCTTGCCATTCATAGTTTAACTTTACTTGCACTACAGCCGGACCGCATGTCAACGAGTGATGCGATTTCAGAAAGTGCTGGTGTCCATCCGGTACGCATCCGAAAAGTGCTAAGTTTGTTAAAAAAACATGGATTTATTAAATCAAAAGAGGGAACGGGCGGTGGATTTATTTTTGCCCTAGATTTAAGTGAAGTGAATCTTTGGGATATATATAAGATAACCTCTGATGGCGCATTAAAGCCTAAGTGTCCTGAAGCAAATGAAAAGTGTATTGTAGGGGCAAATATGCAACGAGTCCTTTGTGGCATTTTCTTTGGGGCGGAAAAGCATTTGGGAGAATATTTAAAGGATTATACAATCAAAGAAGTGGTTGATCTTGTTAATCAGGAGAATTAACAAATGGATGAATGGAGACCACCTTCAATAAATGTATTAAAAAAGTTACAGATTATTGAAATCCGCCATATTCTAAAATGAAATACTAAAATGAAGAAGGTGAAGAAGTATGTATTCCAATACTAATGCGATTCTAAAAACAGGGGATTGGGTTAAGGCAGAATCACAGGATGGTGCGTTAATCATTGGATATATTGAATCATTATCTAGTGTTGATGGGGTAGTAAAGGTAACCGTTGTTACTAGTGACAATAACCAAACGATTGGCAAAACTATACCATTTTTAAGCAAACAGGTTAAGATGCTGCCTGTTTCAACTGTAACTAATAAGGCACAAATTGAATTTCTTCTAGACCTAGCCTTATCAACTGGGGATAAGGAATGGTTTTTGGCGCTTTCTTCGAAGTTAAATGCGATGAAGCAGCTTGTTGATGGAGTACATTGAACAGTTAAAATCGAGAAAAAAGAGCCCATTCCTTTTCGGAATTGGACTCTGTTATTTTGATGTTGTATCGTAAATTACTTTTGTTCGGAAACTCTTTGGTTTACCAATTCTTTCTCTTCTGGGGTAAACATCCGTTCAGCCATCGGATATAGGACCTGTTCTTCTTTGGCAAAATGGTTGATTAAAGTATGGTAAGCATTTTTGATCAAGGCTGCATTTTCGATCATGTCCTCGGATGAAAATTCTGTTTGCTTCTCCGTATTGGAAAAGAATTTATGGATATATCCATTTGCTTGTTCGTGTTCGTATTCCATGACCGAAATAGGGCCGCCGTTTTTACCGAGATACTCTTCCATCATTCGGAATAAAATATCTTCCTCACGTACGGAATGATGCTCAAGGTCTGTGAAAAATTGATGTACAGCCTGAATTAACTCTGTGAAGGAACCGCCTTGTTCCTCTTCTACTTTTTCACATAAAGAATGTAAAGATTGAAGATCGTTTCGTAATGGGATATGTTCACTCACTAATTTATGTAAACCTTCTGAAAGTACTGCTGGACTATTTCCAAATGAGTCGCTTGGACAACCTTGCATGGGAAAAATCTCCTTTCGATTATCATTGCTATAAGTATATACAAACGAAAATCTTTTTATTGTGATATAAATCACTTTTAAGCGAACGGTTTGTACGAACATCTTACAACATATTATGAAAAACGAAGAAAGAGAGCCGAGGCAATAAAATGCCGGCTCTCTTTTCTAATGCCCCTGCCAAGGATATTTATTTTAACATAGTTTTACTTAGCATACATACCCTATCTATTTGACGTCTGAATCTGATGATCTGGCCATTTACTCAAAAAATTAAAGACTGCGATACTAAAAGCACTATAGCCTTCTGCTGTTAAATGGATCCCATCCTCGCTGATTAAATTAATGGAGTCACCAGCTTTTTTAATTGCCGTTCTAACATCAATTTTGGGTACCTTTAGCTCATCTGCCAATTTATTTAAATGGTAGTTATACATCCCATGCCAGTGTTGAATGCCCCCCATTTTACCGATCCAGTTCCCAATAGAAGTGCTATATTGGGTGGAAATGGTCTGATAATATCTGACTGGGTCGAGCGGTGGTAAGGTGGCTATAATTGGTATAATACCACTATCTCGCAATTTTTTAACAATTTCACTGATATTCGATAAATACCGTTGGAGTGAAACAGTTGCTTGATGTTCCTCCATAGGTTTTTTGATTATTTCATTCCAGTTAAAATTGCAGTCGTTTCCGCCGACTTCAATAATCGTATAATCGGGATGTTCATTAAGAACATCTCTTTCTAGCCTTGTCAACATTAAATCAGAGTTATCATTAAAAACTCCTTTGTTAATAACGGTAACGTCATTTTCTTCCTGTTGATTAAATAACTCTTGCAAGAAAGCAGGATAGTTTTCCTTCAGGATTCGCAATCTCCCTTTTACTACCGAGACCCCACGTGTTAAACTATCGCCAAAACAAATAATTTTCATTTATATCACCATTCTTTGGCGGATTTTTCTTTTACTTTAACATCTTTATAAAATGATTAATAATTACATTCGTCATCTTTTTGATAAAAAATTAAAAAGAGGCCAATTTTTTTGTCACATGTAAGGGGTTGCTGTTTTTTGAAGATGAATGATATTTACCCAAGTTTTTCATCAATATCTGTTGTATCTACTTGATCACCAAACCAGTCTTTTAATTTTTCCTTTGCTTTATTTTTAATATCTTCATCGATGTACATGGCCACTTGGAAGAGGGCTACTCCCAATGCACCTAAATCATCTGTGTAACCTACTCCAACCGCAAAATCGGGAATTAAATCAAATGGCAGAATGAAATATCCCAATGCGCCAATAATGATAGCTTTTGCTCTAACTGGTATTTCCGGTTTTTGCAGAGTGAAATACAAGAGTAAAACAGCATATACAACGGATGAACCTGCTTTTTTGCCAAATTTCTTTAGTTTGTCCCAAAACTTTTCATCGGAATAATTTTCACTTGCCGCTTCCATTTCTTTTTCCAAATTTTCCTCATTATTTTTCATATTTTTCACAACCCTTTCATATGTACTACTATTATTTTACTAAATCGAGAGAGAATAATGTAAAATAATCTGTTATTTACAGCATGGTCCGAGCAGAAATTCAACAAGTTATTAAAAAATGATTGGTAATAGGCCTTGATTATTTTCACTATCCGTTATAGAATAAGAAAAATCAAAAAATTCAATTAAAGTAAAAACATGATGATTGGGAGTATTAAGGATTATTTATTGTTTAGAGAGCTGTCGGCTGGTGAAAGACAGTCAATAAATCCCCCAACTCGCCCAGGAGTGGTAAGGCTGATATGTAGGCCTTAACGGTCGGCCACCGTGATCGAGTCGTAAAGTGGATTCGTTTTGTTTGTTTAACCGAATCAAAAAGAGTGGTACCACGTAGGCAAAGCCTGTCGTCTCTTATGAGATGATGGGCTTTTTTATTTTTTAAAATGGGACTATTAAAATGAAAAGGTGGTCGTGAAAATGAAAAATGTTGAAAAGTATTCCAGAGGGTATTTTATGCCCCCGGTGAAAAGCTTTAAATGGACTGAGAAGGAATATATTACGGAAGCTCCAACGTGGTGCAGTGTGGATTTAAGGGACGGGAATCAGGCATTGGTGATCCCAATGAGTTTGGAGGAGAAACTAGAATATTTCCAATTGCTATTGGAAGTAGGATTCAAGGAAATTGAAGTGGGCTTTCCTGCAGCATCAGAAACGGAATATGCTTTCCTAAGGACCTTGATCGAACAGGATTTGATCCCAGACGATGTAACAGTTCAAGTACTAACACAGTCCAGAGATCATATAATTGAAAAAACATTTGAAGCACTTCGCGGTGTTAACAAAGCAGTGGTCCACCTTTACAATTCGACTTCAGTGGCACAGCGTGAGCAGGTTTTTAAAAAATCCGAAGAGGAAATTATCGACATAGCTGTAACCGGGGCGAAATTGCTTAAACAGTATGCGGATGAGACGGAGGGGAATTTCCAATTTCAGTATTCTCCAGAAAGCTTCACGGGTACAGAGATGGAGTTTGCACTTGAAATATGTAACCGGGTACTTGATATTTGGCAGCCTACAGATGACAATAAGGTGATTATCAACCTTCCAGCTACGGTATCCATGTCCATGCCGCATGTTTATGCCAGCCAAATTGAGTTTATGAGCGACCACCTGAACTACCGTGACAATGTGATTCTCTCACTTCATCCACATAATGACAGAGGAACAGGCGTAGCAGATACTGAGCTTGGGATGCTTGCTGGCGCACAGAGGGTCGAAGGAACGCTGTTTGGAAATGGAGAAAGGACAGGAAATGTCGATATTGTCACTCTTGCCATAAACATGTATTCACACGGTGTAGATCCACAGCTTCATTTTGAACATATCCGTGAAATCATTTCCAAGTATGAGAAATTGACTAGAATGAGGGTACATGAAAGACACCCATATGCCGGTGAACTAGTTTTTACTGCCTTCTCAGGCTCTCATCAGGACGCCATTGCCAAAGGAATGAAATGGCGTGAGGAAGCAGAACGTCAGTGTTGGGCCGTCCCTTATCTATTAATTGATCCAAAGGATATTGGCAGAGAGTATGAAGGAGATATTATCCGTATTAATAGTCAATCCGGTAAAGGCGGGATTGGGTATATTCTGGAGCAAAATTATGGGCTTGATTTACCTGCTAAAATGCGTGAAAGCTTTGGCTATCATGTTAAAAATGTATCAGACCGTTTGCATAAAGAGCTTATGCCAACTGAGATCTATGACATCTTTACTAAAGAGTATGTTAATATCAATACCCCTGTAGAGTTTACTCATTACAGATATACGCAAAATGATCATTATGAAACGTTGGTATCAATCAGGATCAATAATGAGATTCACGAATTTACTGGTGTGGGGAACGGAAGACTGGATGCGATCAGCAATGTTTTACAAACCAAACTGGATCTTCAATATAGGGATTTAGTCTATAAGGAGCATGCACTTGAAAGTGGTTCTCGGTCGAACGCTGTATCTTATGTAGGAATCACTGCATTAGATGGAACGGCTTATTGGGGCTGCGGCATCGACGCCGATATTATGACTTCCTCTGTAAAAGCGCTGTTTAGCGCCATTAATAACATGATAACCAACGCACAACTGCCGATTAAAACAGGACTCCACGCTACAAAAAAATAACCTTATCAATATAAATAACTTAGCTTATAACTAAAGGGTGTCAGGCACATGTGAATTTTTCACATGTGCCTGACACCCTTTTTGTTCACAATCTAGCTACAACATTCGCTGTTATTAAAGTTTATTAATGGAAAATTTGGGGAGGATTATAAGGATTTCCATTTTAAGTGAATTCCGTCTGCTTAGGAAAATAAAATGGTTTGTAATGTATAGAATAAGCCTTAGGAAATAATTACCTTTTTATCAAGTTGAATGAAGGGAGCGAAATAACTTGTCAGGACCGAGCTTGAGAAAACCGGATGCACATTCATCCATCCATGAGGCAGCACTGAATGAGGCATTAGAATTACGTAATTTAGTACAGAAATGTCTTCATGATGGTGAAAAAGAAAAGGCCTTAGAGGTTTTAGGGGTAACAATTGAACATTGGGAAACACGGACATTGAAACATGCCGAGGCAGAGGAGGAAGGGCTTTATAGGGATATCGTCAAGGATAATCCAGAATTGGAGCATACCGTTATCCAATTAACGCGTGACCATGATCTTATGCGGCGGATCGTAGAAAATATAAAAGTGAGATTGCAAACACAAGAACCGGATAATCGGATGATTTCCTTATTGGATAGCCTCGTTATTATTGATGAGATTCATAATGAAGATGAAATGAATAAACTTCTTGCGAAAAGTAAAAGATAACGTAGGAAAAATTGGTTAATTTAGGGAGGCGAAGATGAAATGAGTAATAAACCTAGTTTAGAGGAAAAGTTATTACGGTTTGCGGCACCAGCACTTTATCAGAAAATGTCTGATATCTTTTCAGACTTGAATATTCATCCCTTCGATATCCATGGGACTGTTACGAAAAGTGAAAATGGCTATGAACTCACATTACGATTTTCGCCTTCTTTTTCACAGTCTGTGACAACAATGGTGAGCTTTGAACAGGCCCTAAACCCTGATGATGAGGTGGTTCGTTTTTTTGAAGAAGCCGCGGAGAAATGTAAATCGCAGTTAATTTCAGAGTACTACAAAATGATCAAACTATAGAAGGAGTGACTAATCCATTGTTTTCATTTGAAACGGATCCAATGCTTGTCGATGATCGGGAGGACTTAATTGCAGTACTCAGGATGCGATTTGGCGAGATTTCAGGAGATATGATCCAGCATATCTATGAAATTGATGATATGAATACGTTACAAAGGTTGATCCTTGCAGCAGCAAATGCGGCAAGTTGGAATGTCTTTCTAGAGGAACTTCAGAGTGGGGAATACTCATTCAAAATTTTGGGTGAAGAGTTTAATCCGTTAAGTGAAATCTTGAAAGGAAGGGGTGGCGTCGATGCAGTCTAAAAAAAATAATCTGCTCCATTCACTCAAGCATTTAGTCCGCGGTGAACGGATAAATGATGGCTGGACGGAAGAGAATCCCCGACCACGTGATTGGGAAGAGGTTTACCGGAGACGCTGGCAACATGATAAAATTGTCCGTTCGACACATGGGGTGAACTGTACTGGATCATGCAGCTGGAAAATTCATGTGAAGGACGGAATTATTGCATGGGAAACCCAGCAAACAGATTATCCGTCAACAGGTGATGATTTTCCGGAGTATGAACCAAGAGGATGTCCTCGTGGGGCAAGCTTTTCGTGGTATACATACAGTCCTACTCGTGTGAAGTATCCGTATGTCCGTGGAGACCTGCTTGCCTTATGGCAGGAAGAGATGAAAAGGGCAGAAAATCCCGTGCAGGCATGGGAAAATATTGTGACTGATCCAAAAAAACGTGAACAATATGTGAGAGCACGTGGTAAAGGCGGGTTTGTTAGGGGAACGTGGAAGGACGTTTGTCTAATGATTGCCGCCTCGACCATTTATACCATTAAAAAATATGGCCCGGATCGCATTGTTGGATTCAGTCCGATTCCGGCGATGTCAATGGTTAGCTATGCTGGCGGAACGAGATTTTTATCGCTAATTGGTGGTACGATTTTAAGCTTTTACGATTGGTATGCAGATTTACCACCCGCTTCTCCACAGGTTTGGGGAGATCAGACGGATGTACCGGAAAGTGGTGACTGGTATAATTCCAAGTATTTTATTATTTGGGGTACAAATATTCCGCAAACGAGAACTCCAGATGCCCACTTTATGGTGGAATCCCGCTATAACGGGACCAAGATTGTCGGGGTTAGTCCTGATTACGCTGAATATGATAAGTTTGCAGACATGTGGCTGCCAGCCAAGGCTGGTACAGATGGCGCACTTGCCATGGCGATGACGCATGTTATTTTAAAGGAATTTTATGTGGATAAAGAAACACCTTATTTTAGTGATTATGCAAAACAATATACAGACCTTCCCTATCTTGTCACGTTATCTAAAATAAATGGCAGTTATCGTTCTGATCGTTTTTTACGAGCTTCCGATATTTCAGCTGGGGAAGATAAATTAGGTGAATGGAAAACGGTTGTTTGGGACGACAACAGCAAGAATTTTGCGATACCAAACGGTAGTCAAGGGTTTAGATGGGATGATGGCAACAAATGGAATTTAGATTTGACCACGGAAGATGGTTCAACTATTAATCCACTGCTCAGCTTTTTACATGAAAAAGATGATGTGGCAATGGTTGAATTCCCTTATTTTGCTGAAAAAGCGGGTGGAAAGAGTGAACGGGGCGTTCCGATTAAGCGGATTAAAGATCAATCCGGTAATGAACTAATCGTTACGACTGTCTATGATCTGATGCTTGCCCACACGGGGATTAATCGGGGGCTTCAGGGGGATTATCCAACTGATTATAACGACGCCAATAAGCCTTATACCCCTGCATGGCAGGAGAGTATTACGGGTGTAAATAAGGCGCACGTCATCCAAGTGGCGAGAGAGTTCGCCGACAATGCAGCGCGGACACAAGGGAAATCCATGATTGCCATGGGCGGGGGCACAAACCACTGGTTCCATAGTGATCAAATTTATCGATCGATTTTGAATCTCGTTTTATTAACTGGTTCACAAGGGGTAAATGGCGGAGGCTGGGCCCATTATGTTGGTCAAGAGAAGGTTCGTCCCTTAGAAGGATTTTCCCAAATTGCCTTTGCAAATGATTGGGTTAAATCACCCCGCTTCATGAATGGTACGTCGTTCTTTTATTTTGCAACTGAACAATTCCGCTATGAATATGATTTTGACGATTCACAAACAGAGTGGGGAAGTCAATATGCAAAAATGCACCCGGCAGACTTTAATGCGCTGTCAGCGCGTCTTGGCTGGCTGCCAAGCTTTCCGCAGCTTTCACAAAATTCATTAGAAGTGATGAAAGAAGCGCGAAAACAATCAAGTGACGATCAAGCTCTAGTTGCTGATATCGCCAAACAGTTAAAAGAAGGAAAGCTTGATTTTGCCATTGAAAATCCCAATGACCCGCGAAACTTTCCGCGTGTGTTTTTTAATTGGCGCTCCAATCTACTTGGTGACAGCGGAAAGGGACACGAGTACTTTGTGAAACATCTCATTGGAACAACAGATTCGGTGCTGACAGATGTCGAGAACTCTTGGCAGCCTAAGGATGTTAATATTACGGAAAAGCCGCCGGAAGCAAAAACGGACCTGTTTATCAGTATGGATTTCCGGATGACAAGCTCTGGCCTTTTTTCTGATATTATTCTGCCGGCCGCGACCTGGTACGAAAAATATGATATTAGCAGCACGGACCTGCATCCATTTGTCCATCCATTTAATGCGGCGATTAGCCCACCGTGGGACACAAGAAGTGATTGGGACGCCTTCAGGGAGATTGCGAAGGTTTTTTCGGAGCTGGCTATGGAGCATCTTCCTGCTCAAGAGGATCTGATTATGTCACCGCTTGCCCATGATACGATTAATGAAATTGCCCAGCCGATGGGAAAAGTGATGGACTGGCGTAAAGGGGAAGTGGAAGCGATTCCCGGAAAAACGATGCCAAATTTCACGATTTTAAAACGGGATTATCCCCATGTTTATGATATGTGGATCACCGTCGGGCCTAATATTAAAAATGGCTATGGAACAAAGGGTGTTCGGATTCCTGGAGATAAAGTGTATAAGGAATTACTAAGCCGGCTTGGAACTTCTAAGCATGAAGGGATTGGAAAGGGGTACCCGGATCTATATTCTGATAAAAAGGCGATTAATGCCATCCTCTTAATGTCAGGTGCCACAAACGGGAAACGAGCAGTTGAAGGCTGGAAATCGATGGAGGAAAAGACCGGTAAGAAACTTGCTCATATTTCGGAGGGGCGAGAGGAAGAAGATTATACGCTAGATGCGTTAACGATACAGCCGCGCCCAGCGATTTCAACACCAGTTTGGAGTGGCCTTGAGAATGATAACCGCCGCTATTCGCCCTTTACGGTCAATAAGGAATTTCATATTCCATGGCATACTTTGACAGGACGGCAAAGCTTTTATCTAGATCATGAGGTCATGCTTGATTATGGCGAGGGTCTCCCCTTATATATTCCACCCATTTCAAAGGGACCATTTATTAAAGGAGAAAAGGAAATAGAGGGCAGCGGCAAATCAATTACGCTCCGGTATATGACCCCCCATCAAAAGTGGGGAATTCATACGATGTTTACCGATACAACCAATATGATTCAGTTATTCCGCGGCTGGCAGGTCGTCTGGATGAATGAAGAGGATGGAGCCGAAATTGGCATAAAAGATAATGATTGGATAGAGCTTTATAACCGAAATGGGGTTGTGGTAGCAAGGGCCGTGTTGACTTACCGGATGCCGCGAGGGGCTGTTTACATGCATCATGCCCAGGATCGCACCATGGGTGTACCAGGTAATACAATAAATAAAACGCGCGGTGGTACCCACAACAGTGTTACCAGAATTTATCCGAAGGCAACCCATATGATTGGCGGATATTCCCAGCTTAGCTATGGATTCAATTATTATGGACCAACAGGCAGTCAGCGAGATACATTGACGATTGTCCGACCATTAAAGGAGGTCGATTGGCTTGAAAATTAAAGCGCAAGTAGCAATGGTCATGCACCTAGATAAATGTATTGGCTGTCATACTTGTTCCGTCACCTGTAAAAATGTCTGGACAAACCGCCCAGGTACAGAGTATGTCTGGTTTAACAATGTAGAGACACGCCCGGGACCTGGTTATCCTAAGGAATGGGAAAATACTGACCGTTATAAGGGTGGCTGGGTCATGCGAAATGGTAAGCTGCATTTACGTGCGGGTGGACCCATTTCAAAGCTGGCTAATATTTTTTACAATCCCAATATGGCGGATATAGACGATTTTTATGAGCCTTGGACATATGACTTTAAACATTTGCATGAAAGTCCCAAGAAGGAACATTTACCAGTAGCACGGCCGAAGTCGATGATAACGGGTAAGTACATCGATAAGCCTGAATGGGGTCCGAACTGGGATGATGACTTGGCTGGAGGCAGTAAAGTAGTTCCAATGGATCCCAATGTCCAAAAGGTTCAGGAACATATTGCAATGGAGTATGAAAAAACGTTCATGATGTATTTACCGAGAATATGTGAGCATTGTCTTAATCCATCCTGTGTTGCCTCATGTCCAACAGGTGCTCTATATAAAAGGGACGAAGATGGGATAGTCCTTGTTGATCAGGATGCCTGCCGTGGCTGGCGTTTTTGTCAAAATGGCTGTCCCTATCATAAGGTGTACTACAATTGGAACACTCATAAGGCGGAGAAATGTAATTTCTGTTATCCAAGGACCGAAGCAGGACTTCCGACGATTTGTTCAGAAACCTGTGTGGGGCGGATTCGCTATATCGGTGTCGTCTTATATGATGCAGATCGAGTGAAGGAAGCGGCTTCCGTTGAAGATCCAAAGGAATTGTATGAAGCACAGCTTTCTGTCTTTTTAGACCCGTTTGACCCTGAGGTTATTGCGAAGGCACAGGAACAAGGAATAAACAATAGCTGGATTCAAAGCGCTCAGGAGTCTCCTGTCTATAAGATGGCCATGAAGTGGAAAATCGCTTTGCCGCTTCATCCCGAGTATCGGACACTACCGATGGTTTGGTATGTACCACCGCTTAGCCCAATCATGAATCATATCACGAATGAGCAGCAGTTATCTGCCGATGGCTATATTCCAGCGGTTGATCAAATGAGAATTCCAATGGAGTATTTAGCCTCTTTATTAACTGCTGATGATACCGATGTGATTCGGAGAGTCCTGTTAAAAATGGCAGCAATGCGTGTTCATATGCGTGAAAAGACGGTTGGTGGCGGCGATAAGCTAAAGGTCAGCAAGCTTTTGAAAGAAGCGGGGACGACACCGGAAGAACTAGAAGAGATGGCTCGCTTACTTGCGGTTGCAAAATATAATGAGCGCTTCGTGATTCCGACAGGACGGCGGGAAATGGTGGATGACTCACATTATAAGCAGGGGTCATGCAGCATTGAAGACCTCGCTCCACCGGAAGGCATGACGACATATCCATATGAAAGAAGTGAAAGTCAATGACGAATGATGCTGCCGCCATTCTGGTCATTATGTCCCGAATTTTGGAATATCCGAATCATTCCTTTTTTGAAGAGCTGCCCGCCATTAAAAATTTCTTAGATGAAAGCATTCAGTCGGAATCGCTTCGAATGGAAATCTTAAAAGGAATTCAGCCCTTATATGAATTGGATCTAATGGACCTGCAGGAACTATATGTGGAAACGTTTGATTATAAGGAACAAACAAGTCTTTATTTAACCGCCCATGAGCTGGGGGACAGTCGGAAGCGTGGGGCCGCCTTGGTAAAATTACAGAAGCTGATTTGTGAAGGCGGCTATGAGTATGAAGGGAAGGAATTGGCTGATTATATCCCCATGTTGTTAGAACTATTGGCAGTCGCACCTAAGGGAGAGAACTTCCTTAGACTTGAACGTAGGTTATCCTTTGCCATCCATCGACTCTTGAACCATCTTTCCAATGATAATCCGTATTCCAAGGCCATTGACTTAATGATGAAGTTTGTTTTTACAGCACCTGGAATAGAGGAACTGGCATTATTGGAAAATGAACGCGAAGAAGCTGATTTGGAAGAACTGCCATACCCGATGATGTACCGGTAGAGCGTTGATTAGTTTTGGGGGCCATATCGATGCTACTTCAAAATTATGCTAACTCAAAACATTAAGCTTGTTTACAAAGGAGGTTTGAAATGGAAGAAATTTTCTGGTGGACGATTTTTCCTTATATCTGTGGTACGATCCTAATTGTAGCGACATTTTACCGCTTTATTTTTCGCGGTAAAAGCTGGTATGCACCATCAACAGAAATTTTCGGCAAAAAGTGGTTACGTATGGGATCCGTTATTTTCCATTATGGGATCATCTTTGCCTTTATCGGTCATATAATGGGAATATTGATTCCTATCGAATTTTATGAATCCATTGGTATTAATGAACATATGTACCATTTTGGTGCGATTGCGGGCGGTGGAATAGCGGGATTAATGGTAGTATTCGGTCTGGTAGTTATGTTAATTCGGAAATTTTCCTTTCCGCGCGTTCGGGTCCATACTACTTTTGCGGATTATTTCACGATTGTCTTGCTGCTCATCATTGCCGCGTTGGGGACATATATGACCTTAATCTATAGTACAACTGTGGTTGCTTATGAATATCGATTGACGATTGGTCCCTGGTTTAGGAGTCTATTCACCTTACAACCACTATCAGACTTAATGATAGGGATTCCGACCCTCTTTAAGGTCCATGTGATTTTGTCATTCTTTTTATTTGCATCCATTCCATTTACACAGCTTGTTCATATGTTCAGTTTCCCTGCCCGCTATCCAGCTCGGGCACCACAGCAATATCGTTCAAGGGACGGGTATGATAAGGGCTAATTTTTTCTGAATATGATTGTGACAAGACTAGAGGGTCAGTTCCCCAGAACGTAGGGGGCTGCCCCTTTTTTGGTTAGGAATCTTGGGAGGTATTTATATTTGAAGCAGTTATTTTACCAAGAGTTATATTGGTGAATGAATTTACGCAGCCATCACCAAAATTAACATTCCCGCCAATGATCGAACTATTGGCATTATGGCTGTTATGATAGGTCGCTCCAAAATTAATGTTTGCATTAGTAGAAAGAGCTTGTACCGTAAATTGATAAATATTGATTGAGCATGCCATTTTAATCATCCTCCTTACTCCATGGTATTTTGAAGCAACGATTGTGATTGTCCACCTGCCTAACATTCGTCAGTTTAATTTTAATGAATCAAAGTTATTGCACATATGAATTTTTCTTCCTACCGTTCATAAGAAAATTAGAATGAGAATATACTTCAAAATAGTGCGGCTAATTTTTACTGGGAGGAAAAATCATGAATGATGTCTTTGAGAAGACAGCAAGATTTGAACATCGTTTTTGGCTCCAAATATTAGGTGATCATTCAAGGTTTATATATGAAGCTCTCGCGCCAGTTCAAACAGTGGAGATTGAGCAGGCCTCAAATTTTATCCTGGTATTCGATGAACTTCTGAGGGAAGCGAACTCGACTGATTTAAAGCAATTAACTGTCCAAGCTGAAACAGAAGTAATAAAATTACGCGAATTTAAATTTGAATTAATTCGAAAACATCTTATTGGGAAAATCAAAATCCACCTTTCACCTACGTTTCTTAATCATATGGTAAACGAGCTAGAAGAGTATTTACGAATCTTAACATACGTAAAGACCGGGCAACTTCCTCCTGTATACCATGAACTACATCATCATCTTTTATGGTTATCGGATGCTGTTGGCCATTCTGAGGCGATTTCCTCTAATTTAGATGGTGTTGAGAAGAAATTACGGGAGAAAAGCGAGGCCTTTAAGAAAGATTTTGAAGCGTTTTACTTAAAAGCAGTAGAATTGGCGGGATATTTAAGAACCAATTTAACTGCGTTTCCAGCTTTGTCAAAAATGAATGTGGATGCCCAGTTAGAAATAAAGCTGTTTCAAAACTTTTTACATGAAATAGAAGAACTGGAACTGAGTAAACAAGCATTAGGAACTTTTGCCCCATTAATGGCGGATCATATGTCACGTGAAGAATGTTATTATCTTATGAAATTAGCAGAATCAGCAAATCTGGATTCACCAAACTGTGATCCCGCTAAACCTCGACTTAAGGAGTGAAAAAACATCAAGGTGGGGATATCATCTCTGCCTTTTCGCTATTTTATATGATAGGTGTTACAAAACAGCTCCAAAACATACATTCTTCCTATAAAGTACTCATTTTTTGATAGTAAGGAGAGGGAGAAATGAACTTCGAAATGCAAAAAGCAAATATGCTGGCCGAGCAAATAAATGATTTTATTCAATATGTCCGGAGAAGTTATGAACCCAAAAATAGTGTTTACTCTAATAAAGATAAAATATATCAGATTAATCTGTGGGTGCAGGAATATAAGTTTCAAATTATTGCCGATGAACTCTATAGAATTAATCAATTCTCTTGGGATGAAAAGTATACCTTTTATTTAGTCGATCAATTTCAAAAGGGAATGAATATTATCGAAGAGTATGTTGCAAATAACTACAATGATTTATTTCTTTTTTCGGCTAGACTATATACTTTAAAAAATCTCATTCAATTATTGCAAAAATGATACACTGTGATGTGATAATTCAAGATAACCGGTATATTAACTCCTACCACTATTGTGTTTAATATAGTAAAATAAAGTGAAATGATTAGAGTAATGGCATCATTCGAATTTATACAGTGTGGAGGATATAAGGTGACGTATCAATTAAATAACAGATTTAAAATGTTTACATTGAATTCAAATGAAACACTTGCAGCCGAGATGGCTGAGCTGTTAGGCTGCCGATTGGGAAAATGCTCAGTTACCAAGTTTAGTGACGGTGAAATTCAAATTTATATTGAAGAAAGTGTTCGGGGCAGTGAGGTATTTGTTGTTCAATCCACTTCTTCCCCTGTCAATGAAAATATGATGGAGCTTCTCATCATGATTGATTCCTTGAAAAGGGCTTCTGCGGGGGCGATAAATGTTGTGATCCCTTACTACGGGTATGGACGTCAGGACCGAAAGGCTCGTTCGCGGGAACCGATTACGGCGAAGCTAGTCGCGAACCTTTTAGAAGCGGCAGGAGCAACTAGGGTATTAACAATGGACCTTCATACACCACAGCTTCAAGGATTCTTTGACATTCCAGTGGAACATCTTTTTGGCGTACCAATCCTTACACAGTATTATGAAAATAAAGGATTAGATAATATTGTTGTTGTGGCACCGCATAATGGCAGTATCGGAAGAGCGAGAAAGATGGCCAAGCTATTACATGCTTCACTTGCTCTAATTGATAAAAGAACACTTGGAGAAAATGAAGAAGAAACCATTAATGTCATTGGTAATGTGGAAGGGAAAAATGCCATAATCATTGATGATTTAATTGATACAGCTGAAACGATTACGTCAGCCGCAAAAGCGGTTGCGGAAAACGGGGCAACTACAATCTACGCTGGCTGTACACATCCTGTCTTCACCGCACAAGCAATTGAAAAAATTGAAATGTCACCGATTAAGGAACTTGTCGTTATGAATACGATTGAGTTACCAGAAGAGAAAAAAATCCAAAAGATAAAAACGATATCTGTCGCTCCATTGCTTGTTGAGGCGATCGATCGGATTCATAATGAGAAAGCTGTTAGTCCGTTATTTGAATAAGTAAAAAAACGGTATCCATTAATAGTGGATACCGTTTTTTTAAATGTCACTATTTTCAAAATGTGAATAATAATAATGGGGGGCTAAAATTAATGAAAAAAGTGGTTAATTTTATCATGATAGTTGCGGTAACAGTTAGTTTAGTAGCTTGTAGTCAACAGCAAGAAGAAGTAAAAAAACCAAATACTTCAGAAAATACAACAAATCCTGATAAGCCAAGTGTAAAAGAACCAAAGGATACGATGTACCATAACGAAGTGTTTAAAGATGTTGTCGCAACAGAATCAGGGGAAGAAATCATTGTATCAGGCAAAGCGCAAGTATTTGAGGGAGTGTTTCAATATGCACTCTATAATGGAGAAAAAGTACTTATCGAAAATAACTATCAAACAGATGGTGCGCCAGCATGGGGCGAATTTAAAATAACTTTTAATAAAGAGTTACTATCCACAAATGAAATCCATTTTGAACTATTTGTCTACTCTGCAAAAGATGGTTCGAAGGTTAATACGTTAGACATCCCTATGTTCGGTAAATAAGAAATAAGGTTAAAATAATTTTCTTGGAGAATTCATTTGAGGATTATGAACATCTAATTTTCTACATCTTTTACATCACCTATTTTTCGGAAGCAAATGGTCATAAATATATCTGCCATAACCTATTGGATTTCGATAGGTTTGTTTCCATTCATGGAGCATGCCTGCTAGCCGAAAGCTGTAACGTAAATCCTTGCAATTGCATTCGATAAAAACGGGCTGTCCATTTTCTCTAAGCCCAATATCAAAACCGACATCTGCAAGACCTTCTAATTGATTTCCTAATGTAGTTGCCAGTTGTAAAGCGACCCCTTCCGTATTTTTTTTCACTTCTTCAGCATTTACATTACTCTTTCCCAATAATTCTTCAAAAAGGAAAACTGACCCCCCGGCTGCCACATTGGTAACATAGGAGCCATGCATTGCAGCCTTTCCACAAATCCCCGTAACCTGCCAATTGCCAGAGGTACCACGTTGTACGGATACCCGAAGATCGAATGGCCTGTTTTCAAAATTTAAAAGGGGTATAAATTCCTGAACAATATAATACCTCGACACAATTTCTTTTAATAGAAGGGTGGGTAGTTCATTTGTAAATGGGATTAGCTTCTTTTTATTGAAATGGTGGAGCACATAATCAGTACCGTGTTTTTCAATTTTCATCATGCCACTTCCGAGGCTGCCAAAGCTTGGCTTAACAATTACGGAATTATAGCGATCCAGCATGTCAAAAATGGTGGTGGGATTTGCTTTTAGCGTGTCTGGAAGAAAAGGCTTTAGCTCAGGATCTTGCATAAGCAGCGTTGAAATGCGCAGCTTATCATAACGTGTCCATAAATTAAAAATAAATATTCCTTCTTCCAATAGTCTAGTAAGTTTTTGCTTTTGCGGTCCATTTTCCTTGGAATAGGTTCGATTATGAATAACTCTGGGTGTTGGAACACTTGTAATCCTGTACACATGATCCACATCCCATACATAGGCATTGATCTTGTTCTGACCAGGTTCAATATCCCGCATTCGAAAATAACAAGGAATCAGATCGTACTCTCTCCCTGCTTCTTCATAAAAAGACAATTCCTCATGTCCTGTTTGTCCAAAAGGAATACGTTGAAACATAAAATCATTAACCATAATGCCAATATACTGCTTAATTAGAATCTCCTCATTCCTATGATTAGTTTCTATTAAAGTATGTAACAACCATGGTCAAGGTTCTGAAGAGATGCACAGAGACGGTTCTTATGCTTCTTCAAAAAAAGAAGCATAAGAACCGTCCCCTGCCTTACTTGTCCACACCTTATTACCTTGAACCGAGTAAGCTAGTATATAATTTGGTTTTTGGAAAGGAGTGGCAAGGTGAGTCAGAAGGGAAAAGTGGCGATAATTACCCCGGGGTCGTTTCCTATTCCGGGTGTTAAATCCAGTTCGGTTGAGAGGGTTGTTTTGAAGGTGACAGAACTACTTCAAGAAGAGATAGATTTTTATATTTTAGGAAAAAAGACATTAAAACAACCTTTTTATGAAAAAAAAGGCTCCATCACCTTCCATCGGTATCACTTTCAGTACAAAACCTATATCCAACAAATAATTAAACAGCTGCAAGATATTGAGCCAGATATCATTCAAATTGAAAATCGTCCCCGATTTGTAAAAATGGTTCGTTTAGCAATGCCAAAGGTGAAAATCATTTTGGTCATGCAGTCTACCCGATTTATGTCACGTCCGCATATTGGAACAATGGAATTGACAGCCTGTTTCGAGGCGGCAGATGCGATTGTGGTCAACAGTCATTTTTTAAAGGAATATATTCTAAAGGAAACACCATGTTCAACATCGAAGATCGAGGTAAACCATTTAGGGGTAGATGTTGAGCAATTTCAATCCAAATGGCAGGGTGAACAGAAAGCGACAGTGGTAAGGTTAAAAAGAGAATGGAAGGTAACGGACAAGAAGATTCTCCTTTATATGGGCCGATTGATTGAAATCAAGGGGGTTCATCATATTCTTGAGGCAATGCCAGAAATTATTAAAAATGACCCATCAATCATCCTATTTATTGCAGGAATTACTCTAACGACTACACCCGAATACACGGCATACGAAAGACGTTTACAAAAACTGGCTGAGAAAATGAAAGAACACGTCATTTTTACTCCCTTTGTCCCGCACGAGCAGATTCAACACTGGTATCAACTCGCAGATTTATTAGTTGTCCCCTCGGAGGCAGAGCCATTTGGACTTGTGAATGTAGAGGCTATGGCAACTGGTACTCCTGTTATTGCTACAAACTCCGGTGGAATTCCGGAAATTATCGACCATGGAAAAACGGGAATCCTCATCAATCCTGATCAGGTTCGTGACGAATTAATCTCACAGATTAGTAGTCTATTTTTAACCCCAGCAAAGCTGAAGCAGATGGGGGAGGCAGGTATGTTACGCGTTAAAAACCATTTTACCTGGTCACATACGGCAAAAAGGCAGTTAGCATTATATCGAAAATTACTTCAACGATAATTGGTAACTTTGTCCAAGCTATTTATCACACTAAATCATATGATATTTAATGAGATTCAATAATAATGTCCATTCACTCCTGTAAAGAAAGGATTATAAAGATGGCTAATGCAGATTTTTGGAAAAATAAAAAAGTATTTGTTACGGGTCATACTGGATTTAAAGGATCCTGGTTATGTATTTGGCTGCATTCTTTGGGCGCAAAGGTTACTGGCTATAGCTTAAAACCGCCCACTTCACCTAATTTATTTGATTTGTGTCAATTGGAATCATTGGTTCCCACTCAATTTGCCGATATTCGTGATAAAGAAAGTCTGCAAGCTGCAATCCTAAAAGTTGACCCGGAAATTGTGATTCATATGGCAGCACAGCCCCTAGTAAGAGCCTCTTATGAAAATCCTGTTGAAACCTATGCAACCAATGTAATGGGAACCGTTCATCTTCTAGAGGGGGTTAGAATGGCCATTGAGAATGGAGTCAAAATCAAAGCAGTAGTAAACGTAACAACAGACAAATGTTATCACAATAATGAATGGCCATGGGGATACCGCGAAATGGACAAACTTGGTGGATACGATCCCTATTCCACTAGTAAAGCTTGTTCCGAACTTGTAACGGATGCATATCGAAACTCATTTTTTCATATGAAAGATTATGATTTCCATGGGGTTGGGATTGCGACGGCACGAGCAGGGAATGTGATTGGCGGAGGAGATTGGGCGGTTGATCGATTAATGCCAGACTGTTTTCGGACTCTCATTGCCGGGGGAGAAATTAAAATAAGGAACCCTCAAGCTATTCGACCATGGCAGCATGTACTTGATCCTATAAATGGCTATTTGACACTAGCGGAAAAGTTATATCACGATGGACCATTATATGCCGAAGGTTGGAATTTCGGACCTGATGTGGATGATGGAAAAACAGTGGAGTGGGTGGTGAAGAGGATTTGTGCCAAATGGGGCAAGGGCGCTGCCTATAAACCTGAGGGCGGTTTTCATCCACATGAAGCCCATTATCTAAGATTAGATTGTTCAAAAGCAAAATATAAATTAGGCTGGACTCCTAAATGGAACATATACCAAGCCATTGACAAAACCGTTGATTGGACAAAAGCCTATTTGGCCAATGAGGATGTAAGGGAAGTCTGCTTGAAACAAATCCAAGTGTATATGAACGTAAAAGGGGAGGGGGGAGGACCATGAAAGTTGTAATCCTTTGCGGGGGATTAGGCACAAGAATGAGTGAATTAACCAATGAGATTCCAAAACCGCTTGTGCAAATAGGTGATAAGCCAATTATTTGGCATATCATGAAAATTTATCAGCAATATGGATTCAATGAGTTTGTTTTATTGTTAGGTTACAAAGGGGAAAAAATCAAGGAATATTTTATGGATTATGAATGGAAGAATAATAGTTTTACGATGGATTCGCAGGATGGACAAGTGCAAATCCTAGGTCAAACTGAAAAATGGAAAATCACGTTTGTTGATACAGGTTTGGAAACGATGACCGGAAGCAGAATTAAAAGGGCACAGAAATATATCGGTGATGAAAGCTTTATGTTAACCTACGGCGATGGTTTATCCGACATTAACTTACAAGACTTGTTGAAATTCCATCGTACGAAAGGAACGATCGCGACGGTAACCGGGATCAAGAAAAAAAGTCAATTTGGAATTCTAGCAATTAATCAGGGGATGGCAGATTCCTTTGAAGAAAAAACAAAGGTAGAAGGAATCGTAAATGGAGGTTTTTTCGTTTTTCAACCGGAGGTGTTCAACTACTTAACAGATGATACAACTTGCGTTTTTGAAGAAGAGCCAATGAAGGAACTAACCAAAGCACGCCAATTGTCCGTCTATCTTCATGAAGGATTTTGGACAGCTATTGATACCTATAAAAATGTACTAGAGATCAATAAACTGTGGGAGCAAGGGAATCGTTTATGGCTTCCAAAGCAAAAGTAAAGGACCGACCGGATTCTGAGAATTTTTTTTGCATGATCTTAACCAATGGAAGGCTGTACCAAGGTCTTGCCTTGTATAGGTCATTAGTTCAAGTGATGGGGGATGATTTTTTCCTCTTTATTCATTGTGTTGATGATGAATCCCGCCGCCTAATAAAAAAACTTGGCTTTAAGAATTTGTATGTCATCCGCGAAAAAAATTTGGATAAAAACATTCGATTACTAAAGGAACAACGTAAGATCCATGAATACTGTTGGACACTGAAGCCGGTTCTATGTGAATATGTGTTGACTTCGTATCCTAACGTAAAGCGGATTACCTTTCTTGATTCGGATTTGTATTTTTGGGGAGATCCACGATCGATATTCAAAAACCAATCTGATTGTTCTGTGCTGCTTTCTAAAGAGGAAAAATATAAACCTAACATGAATCAGGTGGCACTAAAAAGAAGGATTACGATAACTGGAATATACAATTCGGGATTTATAAGCTTTAAGCAAGATGAAATTGGCATACAAGCAGTGAAATGGTGGAAGGAGAAATGTTTGGGGAATTGTAGGATTTCACCTGAAGAGAGTTTATTTGGGGATCAAAAGTACTTAGACGAACTGCCAAAGTTATTCCCTTCTATTTGCTCCATTACAACACCGGGAGTGAATATTGGTCCATGGAATGAATTAAAGTATCAATTTTCTAATGTGAATAAGTCAGTTTTTATTGATGATCACTTGCTTATTTTTTATCATTTTAGCGGTTTGAGAATGATCTCCGAAGATACCATTCAATCTGTTTATCGCGAAAATCAAAAAAACCGACCCTTTATTTATCAAGAATATCAAAACGAACTTAGTAATTCGGTTGATTTAATAAAAAACGTGGAACCAAGCTTTAATGGATTCGCAAATGAAGCTGATTTGCAAAAATATTGGAATTAAATTGGTTAGGTTACGAAAAGTCTTTCAAGAAAGTGGGGTGTTTTTGGTTTGGATAGTGTCTATTGCACTATTATTACAAAAAGTAGATTGTATCAAGTCCTTGCACTAATTGTTTCTCTGGATAAGGTAAGGGCAGGCGATTTTCAGTTTTTTGTCCTCTGTGTTGATGATGAAACGTACAATCTCCTAATTAAATTAAATTGGAAAAATGTACATGTATTCCATGAAAGTGAAATAGCCGAGTCGGTTGTTTCTTTAAGAAAAGAACGGAAAATACACGAATATTGTTGGACTCTAAAAGCCATTTTCCTAGAAACAATTCTTACCAAGTACACAGATATAGAACGCATAACATTCATGGATTCAGATTTATATTTTTTGGATGATCCTGAAAAGATTTTTAACAGGCAGCCTAATTGTTCGGTCTTATTATCAAGAGAAGAAAAATACAAACCAGAATGGAAACGGAATTTCATCAAAAGGGTAACCAATATAACGGGTGAATATAATTCGGGATTTATCAGTTTTAGGCGAGATAAGATGGGTATTGCCTGCTTGAACTGGTGGAAGGAGAAAACGATAGAAGCTTGCAAAATCGACCCCAAAAGAGGGATATTCGGGGATCAAAAGTATCTAAATGAAATGCCTAAATTATTTTCGAATATATGTGATATTGAACTTCCTGGAGTTAATATTGGCCCATGGAATTATCTTAAATATTCCTTTTCTGAAAAAGATGGATATGTATATATCGATCAATGTCAGCTAATTTTTTATCATTTCAGCGGTGTAAGAATAATAGAGCAGAATGAAAATATAGAACTTATCCATTCGTCCACGGAAAATACTCCTTTTGTTTTCTCCATTTATCATAAGTTACTTACCCAACTCTTTACCCTGATAAAACAAATTGAACCGGGATTTAACGGATTTGCATCAGAAGAAGATTTAAAAAGTTATTGGTAGGTCTTTCCATTAGGAAGGGGGGAACTCTGCTGAGGGATCTTAAGCGAATTTGCAAGGAATTTGGGCTCGGGGATTTGCAACAGGTTGAATCCCTTCTAGGTGGCGGTTATATTAACGCGAATCTAAAAATTTGCGCAAGTAAGGGTAAATACGTTTTACGAATCTACCTTCGGGATTTTGAGCTAGAGCGGCTGCAGTATGCCAATTTAGTCATTTCGAAACTTTCAGCGGCAGGTATACCTGCCTTACAACCAATCCAAAATCAACAAGGAGTTTCATACACAAGGTATAAGAATTATATGGTGCAGGTTACACCTTTCGTAGAGGCATCTCCTTTTCAATGGATACCAGCACAAGCCTATCATAGTGGACAAATACTTTGCAGGATGCATCACACCCTTTCAACTATCAAGGAAAGCCCAAGTTCAACGGGCGTTTACCAGTATTATCATCTCGATCCGATATCAATCACGGAGCGATTGAAGGAGGGAGGGGAACCCTTGCCATACCGGGAGGGAATGGTTATTGCTGATTTTTATTCCTTGATAAATCAACATGTAATTGATACTAGCAATCTTCCCATGACGATTATTCACGGTGATTGGAATCCATCGAATCAATTGTATAAGGATACGAACGAAGTTTGTTGTTTTATGGATTTTGATACATTGCAACGGGGTGAACGTATATTTGATGTCGCTTATGCCCTTTATTTTTTTCTTATTCATTATCAAAGCGAGGCATTAGGATGGGCGTTTTTGAAAGGATATGGTGCATTAACAAAGCAAGAAATAAACGTCCTACCCGTTTTAATAGCAAAAATCGGTTTGTTCTTTGGGATTCTTGTGGAAAATGGTGAGTTTCAATTTGCTAGAAATAAACCTAAATTGGATTGGGTGATTTCTGAGGAAGGTAGGATGACCATTCAAGGATACTGTTCAAGTGATTCGTAATGAAAGAAATAAGGGAAGGCCTGATATTGTATGCTCGGTTTACACCCATTCTGGGAACATAGGAATGTTTTTGTTACGGGATGCACTGGATTTGTAGGAAGGCATTTGGTGAAAGAATTGCTTCAAAAAGGCGCAAAGGTAACCGGGTTAGTTAGAAACAGCCATTTTTCTATTTTTCAAGAAGAGATTCATAAACAAATGAACATTGTTATGGGAAGCGTAGAAGATTTACAAGTAATTAAACAAACCATCGAAGACTTTGAAATTGATACTGTATTTCATTTGGCTGCACAGGCTAATGTAGGATTAGCAGCTTTAAATCCGCTGGCAGCATTTGAAACCAATATTTGTGGAACCTGGAATGTATTAGAGGCATGTCGTCAAACTTCCGTTAATAGAGTCATTGTAACATCCAGTGAAAAAGCCTATGGAGATCAATCTCCAACCCCTTATGTCGAAACACTGCCGCTTCAAGGGAGATACCCCTATGATGTTTCTAAAAGCTGTGCTGATCTACTCACGAACATGTATTTTCATTCGTATCAACTACCGGTTTGTATCATAAGATGCGGAAATTTATTTGGGGAGGGAGATTTGAATTTTTCTAGAATCATCCCATATACCATTCAATCGGTTTTACAAAATAAAGCACCGGAAATCCGCAGTGATGGCACCACTGTACGTGACTTTTTTTACATTGGTGATGCCGTGGAAGCGCATTTACTAGCGGCAGAAAAACTGGAAAGCGGGCAGCTAGCGGGGGAAGCATTTAATTTTGGTTATGAAAAACCGCAAATGATTATGAAAGTGGTTGAGCGGATATTAAATATAATGAATAGCGATTTACAGCCAATCATTCAAAATCAGGCAAGGCATGAAAGCAAACAACAGTATCTTTCTGCTAAAAAAGCAAAGGAAATACTGGGCTGGTACCCGGCCTATGATTTTGATTCCGGTTTAGAAAGAACGATTATTTGGTATCGAAAGCACTTTTCGATCCTCTAGGTAAGAATATACTATTCAAAAGACGGTGAGACTCTCACCGTCTTTTGAATGGTAGTACAGTGTAGGACAAAAACACCAAGGAAAAAAAAGTAAAAAAACCATTTACAAACCAACGGTCGGTTTGTAAAATAAAGATACGAATTAAAGAAAATAAAAAGAGGTGCAGCGAGCGTGAAAGTTTCTTCTAAAAGAAAAGTAATTCAAATGATTGTTGTTAGTTTGGTGATTAATGGTGCCCTTCCTGTTGTAGTGTATAACCTGTTGACAAATTACTATTCAAGCTTTGTTTCGTTGTTAGTCGCAACACTGATTCCATTAGCTGATAACCTATATCATGTTATAAAATATAAAAAAGCGGATGCATTTGGATTATTTATGCTTTCCGGCTTCCTATTAAGTTTATTGGCATTTGTGCTAGGTGGAAACGAACGACTCATTTTATTAAGGGAATCAATGGTCACTGGATTATTAGGCCTAATTTTTATTGCCTCACTGTTTTTTTCTAAACCGCTGATATATCATTTTGCAATTAAATTTAGTGCGACGGATGCTTCTGAACAAAAGAGTAAGTTCAAGAAAAATTGGGAAATTCCCTATTTCCGTACTGTCCTAAGAATTATGACTGCCATTTGGGGAATTGCTCTATTGGGAGAGGCAATCGTTAAAATCATCCTAGTTTATGAATTATCTATTTCCACCTTTTTAGCGGTCTCACAACTTATTTTTTACAGTGTAATAGGAACAGCTATTCTTTTTACCATTGTTTATCGTCGGTACGCAAAAGTGCGCTTAGATCACCTAACCCATATTCAATAATCCAACTACTAGATTAGGTAAGGAAGGTAATAAAATGAATCATTCAACAATCTACAATAATCAGAGCTTCCAACATATATTATCGATCACAGAAGAAATCATCATCGAAAAGGGCTGTCGGAATACCACATTAAAAGACATTATTGAAAGGTCAGGTTTGTCAAAAGGGGCCATTTATCATTATGTCGAAAGTAAAGATGAATTATTTGGACTTATCCTTCAATCAAAAATTGAAGAAATGAATGAAAAATTTCATATGAATATTATTCGTTCCATTAAGGAAGGATCCACTACCCAAGGAGGTTTCAGCACGGTCGGTCAGTTCTTTTCTTCAAG
This sequence comes from Neobacillus sp. OS1-2, assembly GCF_030915505.1. Taxonomy (GTDB): domain Bacteria; phylum Bacillota; class Bacilli; order Bacillales; family Cytobacillaceae; genus Neobacillus. The sequence goes on along the minus strand of NZ_CP133265.1, from coordinate 4,565,760 downwards.
GCAGAATGCAAATGATATCGGGAATTTAATTTTTATATATTTGTTAAGTCAGGATAATGAAAAGGTCAAAAAAATCCTAAATAATATTTATAAGTATAGTAAAGACACGGGGACGAAATGGATAAAAATGGGCCAGGATAATGGGGTGATTCCAGCGAATATTGACGCCGAAAAAATGTCAAGCTTATTGATGACTTTTTCATACGGTTTAAGGGTCACGCAAATTTTATCCACTGACGAGAAGGACCATGTGGAGTCGAGTGAAATATTTAAGGTCATCATTAAGACATTAACATAATTCCCTCGCTGGGAATTTTAAAAAATGAACATACCGGCAGTCGGTTTGTTTGTGAGGTGCTGTAATGGAAATTCATGCGATTGGACTTATAAAATTAAGAGCAGTAACGCAATTATATACTGATATAACTGCTGATTTAAGGAGAAAAGGGATAAAGCAGTGGGATCGACTATATCCCAATCGATTTATCATAAAGACAGATATTAAAAATGGCCATCTATTTGGTTTATCAGCAGACAAAAAAATATTGGGTGCGGTCGTAGTTGATACAAATGAAAGCAAAAAATATCAGGAACTTAAATGGGAGGATGAAGAGGGGAGACCATTATTGATTCATCGATTAGCTGTACATCCAGATTATCAAGGAAAAGGTTATGGAAAGCAGCTGCTTCAATTTGCAGAAGATTATGCCCATAGAAATGGGTATTCAAGCATTCGTCTGGATGTATTTAGTTTAAATTCCGGTGCAGTGAAAATGTACGAACGGGCCGGTTATCAAGAAAGGGGAATGATTCGTTTTCCATTCCGGGCAGCCCCATATTTATGTTTTGAAAAAATAATTGCAGGGAGTTTAAAAAATGATAAATGACAAAAATAGAAAGTTTACTATAAGATTGATGTATTCAATTATTGGATTATTTACCATTTATATTTTCATAATGTTTTTGCTAAATGGAGTAGAGCACGCCCCGATGGTGAAAGGGAAAATGGCGGATCACGATTTCTCTGTGACAAGGTGGAAGTGGTTTTTCTACCCGCATATTTTATTAGGTACGATCTCACTTGCAATTGGTCCGTTTCAGCTAACATGGAAAAGTCAACAGAACCCAAGGCTTCATAAAATGCTGGGAAAATTCTATGCGGTGGCCATTTTTATTAATATTCTTATGGTCCCATATCTATCACTTTCTGCTACGGGCGGGATTGGATCAACGATTGCGTTTCTTGTCCTTAATGTCTTTTGGTTATGGACCACTTCAATGGGTGTGATTAGGGCGACTCAACGAAAAATAAAAGCACATAAAGAATGGATTCTCCGAAGTTATGCAATTACCTGGGTTTTTGTTACGTTTCGGATCGTTGTCATCCCATTTTCATTATTTTTTGACAGCTCGTTTGCATTTCCTATTGCTGTCTATCTTGGAATGGCAATCAACCTGTTATTTGTTGAATGGCGGAATTGGAGAAACAAAAAATATACCAAAGTACAAGCACGCACAGTTCCAAAATCAATCGTTGAGTGAATTTTTGCAGGATTATGGAAAATTCGTTCAGAAAGCAACAAAAGCAGCAGAAATTCAATTCCGCTGCTTTTGATTGTATAGGTTGATTTATTCGTAAGCTATATAATATGAACTAATCTAAATATAAATAATAGTCCTGTGAATGATAGCTTCTAAAGCCGCATGATTCATAGAGCTTTAAGGCATGAGCATTTTTTGCCTCAACCTCCAGAAATATGGGGAGTCCTTTTTGATGCTCCATCATTATCACTTTTGATAAGGCCTTTCTCCCAATCCCTTTTCCCTGCAGTTCGGGAAAAACGGCGAATCCATAAATCCACGCTTCACCATTTAATTCAGAAACGCGCATTTTTCCGGCTGATTTTCCAGCCACTTCAATTATTAGCCTTTGGTCACTGCTGTTTTCTATTACCTGTTCAAATCCATGTGCTTCATTTTCATAAAATCCAAAGCACATGACATCTAGTTTTATTTCTGTTTCCCTATCCTCTTTTGAAAAAGACGATCTTAGGAAAACGGATGAATCCTCAGGCAATTGAGTTTCCTGCCACTTCATTTGATATTCTGCAATGGAAAATGTACACGGAATGGTATTTAGTAACTCTTTTGCAGTGTGAGAGCCTGTTGGGGCATTTAACAAGATTGTTCTATACTTTCGTTTCTTCGCTTCATCGATGCCCATTCTCAATAAACTCGAAAATATTCCTCTCCGCCGGTAACTTGGGTGGACCATACCGCAAAGTTCCACCTTATTTCCAAAACCATAGCTCCCCAGAAAGCCTACAAGCTTGCCGTCTTCATAATGAAAGAAGTCTTCCTTTCCATTATTACCGCGGTTTTCAAGCATTTCGAAATTCAGCTTCAACTGAAATCCACCTTCTTGCTCACAATCTTTCTGTAATGCCTTGATATCAACTAATTGTTTCTCGGTTAACATTCTTTTCCTCCTATTCAATGCCTTCTATAGTATTCTTTTTTATACATCGTCATTCCTTCCTTGGTCTCAAGGATTTTCTACTTTCCTACAAGAAATTTAGGAATATAACATATAATAGGGGAGATTTAAAAAGGGGATTTGCTTGAAGAATCAGAAAAAAAGTGTTAAGTTCAAAGCTAAAAACCAGCAAATAGTCCAACCCTTTAACAAGATGAAGAAAATAAGGTGATACAATGATTGAGAAAAAAGGTATAAATGAAGCAAGATGGAACTTTGACAACAGTTATGCCCGTTTGCCGAATACATTCTTTTCAAGTTGCAACCCGACTCCTGTAAGCTCACCGAGGTTGATCATTCTTAATCAACCCTTGGCAAAATCCCTTGGATTAAATGTCCAGGAGATGGAAAGCGAACAGGGTGTTGCGGTTTTTGCTGGCAATCAAATTCCAGAAGGTGCTTTTCCGCTTGCGCAAGCATATGCGGGGCATCAATTTGGGCATTTTACCATGTTGGGGGACGGCAGGGCGATCTTACTTGGCGAACAAATTACCCCTTTGAGTAAACGTGTCGATATTCAGCTAAAGGGTCCAGGTAGAACCCCGTTCTCCCGCGGTGGTGATGGCAGAGCGGCACTTGGGCCGATGCTGCGTGAATACATCATCAGCGAAGCCATGCATGCCCTTGGAATTCCTACTACCCGTAGTCTAGCAGTGGTTGAAACTGGTGAGGCAGTATTCCGTGAAACGGACCTGCCGGGGGCTATTCTGACCCGTGTGGCTGCTAGCCACATACGTGTCGGCACCTTTCAATATGCAGCGAAATGGGGGGCGGTTGAAGACCTTCGAACCCTTGCTGATTATACAATTAGGCGTCATTATTCGGATGCTGAAGAGGCTGAGAACCCGTATCTTTCGCTGCTTCAAGAAGTAATTAAGCGTCAAGCTGCATTGATTGCCAAGTGGCAACTGGTTGGCTTTATTCATGGAGTGATGAATACTGACAATATGACTGTTAGCGGAGAGACCATTGATTATGGCCCATGCGCCTTCATGGATTATTATGATCCAGAAACGGTATTCAGTTCTATTGATAGACAAGGCCGTTATGCTTATGGCAATCAGCCGTATATTGCCGGGTGGAATCTTGCACGATTTGCTGAAACCCTATTGCCGCTTCTGCATGTCAATCAGGATGAGGCCGTCAAACTGGCTCAGGATGCAATATCTAATTATATGGGGTTGTATCAAAGAAATTGGCTATCGGGAATGAGAGCAAAACTGGGGATCATGAACGAAGAGGAACAGGATGAAACCTTAATTAATAACCTACTTAGTATGATGCAGAAGTATCAAGTAGATTTTACCAATACCTTCCGTGCCTTAACATTTGATATGCAAGAGGATACTGCCTTGTTTGGAACACCCGAATTTGCTCAATGGTATGAGCAGTGGCAGGCAAGATTGGGAAGGCAGCAGGAATCAAAAACCTCATCCCAGCAATTAATGCGCGACAGCAATCCTGCAGTAATTCCTCGGAATCATAGGGTTGAAGAGGCACTTGAAGCGGCAGTGGAACAAAAAGATTTCAGCATAATGATACGGCTGCTTGACGTTCTGTCAAAACCTTTTGCACACACAGAGGAACAAGTTGATTACTGCACATTGCCTGCCCCATCAACTAGTCCTTACAAAACCTTTTGCGGTACCTGATAACAGAGTATAACCTTCCCGTGACGGCAAATACCGGTAGTGGCAACGAGAGGATTGCCGTCACGTTTCCTGTTGTGACGGCAAATAAATAAAGTTATAATTTCGTGCGAAGGCTTATGAGCTCTGGAAAAAATGATTGGTTGAGCACTTTTTTGAGATAGGTAACGCCGGAAGAGCCGCCTGTGCCTTTTTTATGCCCAATAATTCTTTCTACTGTGGACATATGGTTAAAGCGCCAGAGTTGTTGTTGATTACCGATGTCTAGCAATTTTTCTGCCAGCTCATATAGATCCCAGTATTTGTCGGTATTGCGATAAACGGTCAACCATGCTTCCTCCACACTAAGATTGGGCTCATAGCTATTCGACCAATCCCGGTTTAGCACTTTTTCATCAATAGGTAGTCCGTTAGCTGCAAGAGCTGAGATGGAGACATCATAGATACTTGGTTCATGTAGTGATTTCATCATGGATGCATACCGATCAATTTGATGTTTATAAACTGAGAGGGTGTAAGCATTTTTTTGGCCTAAAGCAAATTCAATCAGGCGGTTTTGATAGGATTGGAAACCGGAAGAATGGCCCAGCTTATGACGAAACTGCATATAGTCTGCTGGGGTCAATGTAGTAAGAACGTTCCATGACTGAATTAATTGTTGTTGAATTCTTGCCACGCGCGACAGCATTTTAAATGATGGTTCCAGCTCGTTACGAGAAATACTTTGGATCGCTGCATTCAATTCATGGAGAATAAGCTTCATCCATAATTCACTCGTTTGATGTATGATGATAAACAGCAATTCATCATGGTGATTCGAAAGCTGATGCTGGCTGGATAAAAGGTCATCAAGATGTAGATAATCGCTGTAGGACATGTCTTTTTGAAAATCTGTTTGAATTTCATTTTCAAGTCCAGTTGACTTTTTTTGCTCCCCGTTTTCTGAATGTCCCATTTATTCATCCCCCCTATATAAGTCTATTTTTCTTTTTCTCATAAGATTACTGGAAGCCATTATTGGGATGTATATAGATAACAGTCATGTAAAAAAGCTTTTAGAAAATAGTTAATAATTGCTAGGAGGGTTCTTATGAACAGTAAGACGAAATGGAATAGAAAATATCATGAACGTATAAATGTGTTGAAGGAACCCGTTCCGAATCCAAGATTAAGGAACCTGTCTTCCTATCTTATGGGCGGCCAAGCGCTTGATCTTGCTTGTGGCCTTGGTGGAAATAGCTTGTTCCTGGCAGAGATGAAATACGAAGTCAAGGCAATTGATATATCAGAGGTCGCGATTACCTATATTAAGACGCTAGCAACAAACAATAAGCTCAACATTCATCCCAGTGTATCAGACCTTACGAGCGGGGATAAATACCATTGGGGAGACAATATTTTTGATTTGGTTATTATTACCTATTATCTCGATCGCTCACTTTTCCCAATTGTTAAAACGATCATCAAAAAGCTGGGGTATTTTTTCATGGAGACCTTCTACCAGTCACCACAGAACGACAATCAAGGAGTATCAAATCAATATAAACTCCACTCTCAGGAACTGTTAACTGAATTCGACGATTGGACCATCCTCTTTTTTGAAGAAAACGAACAAGAGGGACGGCAAACAATTTTTTGTCAGAAACGTTAAAGGGTCAAGGGAATATCCGTTTGACAGGAGGTCGTTTTTTGTGGAAAATGTAACCAACGGTAATCTCTATGGGAAGGAATGATGATGATTCTAACCACTTTCATTTTTACAATTCTATTTATTGGTGGCATCTACTATTTAATTCGAAATCTAGTAAATTTAAAGATAGCAGCTGATCTCTCGGCAGAAGCACTTTACCCTACTAACGAAAATGAATTTGCAGGTATTATCATACCGAATGAATGGAAACAGATGGAGCCTCTAACAAAAAATACGAAGTCCTATCAATATGTAAAATGGGGGACGTTGACTGTCCTTCTTGTGTTAACAATTCTTTTGGTGATAGTTCTTACTACTGATTGGATAGGCCCTCCCTATTTCAGTTTGGCGACTTTGTTGTTCCTTCTAATTAATTCAATTCGGCACCAAGGCAATTTCTTTATTTTACAAAAAGGAATTATTTTAAATGGAAAATTTGTCTCGTTCAATCAAATTAAACATTGCGAGACAGAACAAATCGTCCGATGGCATGCCTTATATGGTCTGGATTCAAAGGTAAATAATGCTTTTAGGCTGACAATTAGACTTAAAAGGACCTTTGTTCAGCCCCAATTCCTCGTGGTCGAGAATGCTGTACAGCTCAAGAAAATTAGCAGTATACTTCATCAAAAAGGAGTCCGTTGTGAATCTAAAGCCGCTTAAATTGAGATGAGACCCTAGTTTCTGTGGTATTTTTTCAATGATGGGTAAAAGGAGATATTTAATTTAATGAAATGGAGAGAGGACCTCTGGAGAATGAATTGAGGTTCTTTTTGCTATATTGATAACCCTCTTAATTATGCGTTTTTTCTCCCGTACTTCCTCTAAAAGAACTATTGGTTTGTCAAACTAACGAATATATTCATCTCTCATTTAATAGCATAATAATATACAAATGATTGATATCTCTTGAATTAGAATAACAAAATGAAAAAGGAGAATGCCATGATTAAAGTAAGCAGACTTGTAAAATCTTTTGGCCAACAAATGGTTTTAAACGGGATTGATTTATCCGTAGCCCAAAAAGAAGTTGTTGTGATCATTGGTGCAAGTGGCTCCGGGAAAAGCACACTGCTTCGATGTCTTAACTTTCTTGAAATGCCGGATCATGGAGAAATTATGCTCATGGGGGAAATAATCTCCCCAGCCAAAACAAATCTCAATAAAGTCCGTGAAGAGGTCGGGATGGTGTTTCAACATTTTAATCTTTTCCCCCATATGAATGTGTTGGAAAATGTCATGGAGGCACCAGTATACGTTAGGAAAATGGACAAGGGACAAGCTAGAGAAAAGTCGATGATTTTACTTGAAAAGGTAGGCTTAGGTGAGAAAGCGTCGGCCTATCCAAGGAATTTATCGGGCGGGCAAAAACAACGGGTTGCGATTGCTCGAGCACTTGCAATGGAACCCCGGATTATGCTTTTTGATGAGCCTACATCTGCTCTTGATCCGGAATTAGTCGGTGAAGTCCTTCAAGTAATGAAGCAGCTGGCGAAAGAAGGAATGACGATGATTGTGGTCACACATGAAATGGGCTTCGCTCGGGAGGTTGCCGATCGGGTAGTTTTTATGGGGGATGGAAGAATCTTAGAAGAAGCACCGCCAAATGAATTCTTTGTCCACCCACAAAATGAGAAAGCTAAGCAGTTTTTAAACAAGATTCTCTAATAAATGAGGAGGTTATCATGAAAAAGAAATGGATGTTAGGGCTGTTTGTCTCTCTGTTTATGGTATCAATACTACTGACGGCATGTGGGAGTTCAGAAAAAAGCAGTGGAAAGGGTCAAAAGGAATTTCATTACGCCATGAGTGGGTTGTACAAGCCATTTAATTATAAAGAAAATGGTAAACTAGCTGGATTTGATGTTGAAATTGGAAAGGAGCTGGCGAAAAAAATGGGCATGAAACCCGTTCCGGTAACGAACCCATGGGAAACACTGATACAAGGATTGCAGGCGAAAAAATATGATGCCATTCTCGCTAGTATGACGGTTACAGATGAGCGTAAAAAGTCTGTGAATTTTACCAATACCTATTATGTTTCAGGAGCGCAAATTTTTGTGGCTGAAGACAACCAAAATATTAAATCTGTCGCTGATTTAAAGGGTAAGAAAATCGGAGTAGTAAAGGCTAGCACGTACAAGGAAATAGCGTTGCAACAGACAGATCAGAGTAATGTGGTGGAGTATGACAGTGATATTACTGCACTTATGGATCTGCCAACTGGCAGGCTGGATGCCGTCATTACGGATCAAATGGTCGGATTACCCATCATTAAAGAGGGAACAATCAAGATAAAGGATGTGGGTGAACCGCTTTCACACGATGATCAGGCTATTGCTGTCAGAAAGGAAGATAAGGAACTGCTTGAAAAAATAAATAAGGCATTGGATGAAATCATCAAGGATGGAACCTATGAGAAAATAAGTAATAAGTGGTTCGGACGCAGTATTTTAGGAGATTAGGAGTGTAAACGAGGGTGCCAATCCGTGGACACTCTTTGATTAAATCATGGAGAGGGTGTTTATCATTATTCAAATCTTCTTTGACACCTACGAAGTTTTTATTTTCGCTGCCCTTCTTACCTTAAGGTTAACGATCACATCGCTTTTAATAGGCTGTCTGATTGGACTCATCATGGCATTTTTCAAAATCTCCACAAATAAATGGCTCAATAAACTAGCGACTGGTTATATTGGCTTAATTCGAGGGACACCATTAATAGTTCAAATAGCGATTCTTTATTTTGGTATTGCCTCAGTTGTTACATTTTCGCAGTTTTGGGCGGGGGCGTTGGCATTAGCCATCCATAATGGGGCCTATATCGCAGAAATTTTCCGGGGGTCGATTCAATCAATTGATCGCGGGCAAATGGAGGCAGCGCGCTCACTTGGCATGAGTTACCCACTGGCGATGAGGAGAATTATTTTGCCACAGGCGTTCAAATTTTCCATTCCACCATTAGGGAATCAGTTTATTATTGGCTTAAAGGATTCTTCCTTAGTTGCCTATGTAGGGATGTCGGAGTTGTGGGGTTCAGGTCTAAGTGAGGCCGCGTCAAATTATCGACAATTGGATACGTATATCGTAGTCGGACTCTATTACCTAATACTGGTCATGCTTTTCACCTATCTTCTTAGAAAATTAGAAATGCGGATGGACATTGATTCGAAACCAATAACATGAAAAATGCTAAAAAGACCTTTCTCGGCAAAAAAGGTCTTTTTAGTATTTTTCAAAAAGAATATTATTTTATCGGAAAAATTGAATATTTCGAAGTGAAAAACACAAAAATTTAGTATGAATTTTCATTTTATTGTATAGTTATCTATGTATCTAAAATGTTTTGATAAGGGGAAATGGTAATGAAAAAGGATTTTTTTGTTAAAAATCGAAATCGATTATATGAAAAGCTAGAAACTGATTCGCTTCTGGTTTTGTTTGCCGGTAAGGCCCCGCAAAAATCTGCAGACGAGGCATATCAATTTGTACCAAATCGTAACTTTTATTACCTAACTGGCATTGACGAATCGAATATCATTTTTTTAGTACATAAGACAAATCAAACAGTAGAAGAGTACTTATTTATTGAAAAATCAGATCCTATTTTAGAAAAATGGGTGGGTAAAACGATTTCAATGGATCAGGCAGAGGAAGTTTCCGGAATCAGTAAAATTCATTATATTGACCAATTTGAATCCATGCTATCTCGAATTTTCCTCAATAACTCACTAACAAATTTATATTTAGATCTCGAAAGAAGAGAATTGGATAGTGTTACCACAAAAGCGCAGCAATTTGCAGGTAAAATGCAAGTGAATTATCCATTCTTACTCATTAAAAATGTCTATCGTGATATTTGTGGGTTACGCGTTTTTAAAACATTTGAAGAAATTGAAGAAATAAAAAAGGCTATTGCCATTACCTATGACGGAATTAAAAACCTATTAAGCTATGCCAAAGCTGGCATGAAGGAATATCAGCTTGAGGCCCATTTTGATTTTGCCCTAAAGTGCGCAGGGGTAAGACACTATGCGTTTCCTACGATCGTGGCTAGCGGAAAAAATGGCACCGTTCTGCATTATGACAAAAATGATGCTACTGTTGAAGAAGGCAGTCTCGTTCTACTTGATTTAGGTGCACAATATAACTATTACAATGCAGATATTAGTTATACGTTCCCGGTGAATGGTACGTTTTCGGAAAAACAAAAAACATTCTATAACATTGTTTTAAAAGCATTAAGAGAAACAACAGAACTGATTAAACCCGGCGTCCCTTATGCCAAACTGAATGAGCATACAAAGAAAATCTTAGCAGATGAGTGTATCAAAATTGGCTTGATCAAGGAAGAGAGTGAAATCGGAAATTACTATTATCATGGTGTTAGTCATTTCCTAGGTCTAGATACCCATGATGTTGGCGATTATAAGAACTTAATCCTGCAACCTGGAATGGTGTTAACTGTAGAGCCAGGGCTATATATCGAAGAAGAAGGAATTGGAATCCGGATAGAGGATGATGTGTTAGTTACCGAGGAAGGCCATGAGGTACTTTCAAAGGAAATCTTCCGGTCGGTTGAAGAAATAGAAGCATTTATGAACAAATAGTTTTGAATCGATCAAATAACGGGCAACGATTGAGTTGCTCGTTTATTTTTTACCATATTAAAGTAAATAAAATCCAGCCCTAACACCATATGGTAAAATAAGTATAATCACCTCGGTTTTAAGAATGGGGGAGTGATCTATGAAGATCGTTATTGCGGGTGGATCGGGATTTATTGGGAAGAAATTAACAGACGTCCTGCTGGAAAAAGGGCATAAAATTATTATTCTTACAAGGAATGATCAGCGACCATCAGGAAATATTTCATATGTCAAGTGGCTGAAGGAAGGTACTTTTCCTGAAAGGGAAATAAAAAAGGCAGATGTATTTATTAATTTAGCAGGGGTTTCTATAAACAATGGAAGGTGGAATACAAGCCATCAAAAACAAATTTATGACAGCCGGATGAAAGGAACGGATGAGTTAGTAAGAGTTATCACTGCCTTGCCAGAAAAGCCTTCTGTTCTAATTAATGCAAGTGCGATCGGTATTTACAAGGCGTCTCTTACTGCTAAATATACTGAGGATTCGGAAGAAAAGGCAAATAATTTCCTCGGTAAAACTGTTAACGACTGGGAGAACAAAGCGAAAGAAGCAGAAGCACATAATGTTCGCGCAGTTCTTATGAGATTCGGTGTTGTCCTTGGTAATGAGGGCGGGGCGCTTCCCCTAATGGCACTCCCATATAAATTGTTCGCGGGTGGTACAGTTGGTTCAGGTGAACAATGGGTATCTTGGGTGCATATAAAGGATGTTATTCGAGCGATCACTTTCGCAATTGAAAAGGATAAAGTGAGCGGACCTGTCAATGTCACGGCACCATCTCCAGTTAAAATGAAGGAGTTTGGTAAAACAATTGGCAAAGTTATAAACCGTCCACATTGGTTGCCTGTTCCTCCTTTTGCGATGAAAATGGTCCTGGGAAAAAAAAGTTCGCTTGTTCTTGAAGGTCAGCATGTTGTTCCCAAGGTGTTAATGGAAGAGGACTTTGAATTCATGTTTCCATCACTGCAACCTGCGTTAGCAGATTTGCTTAAAAAGTAGGTAGTTTGAAGTGAAGATAATGATAGGACTAATATGCTGTTGTATACTCAGTCCTGTAGGGCATAAACTACAGAAAAATGTAGCAATAAACGAATAAAACGATATAATTATATCCAATATGTAATGTTTTTATGGATCACAAAGCTGTATGGGGGAACGGTTAATGGTTGCAATAAAAAAAATTAAAATTGATGGTGAAGAGATTCATATTTTTAACAGTGCCATCTATATTTTTGAATCAAGCTCGGGATGTACCTTGGAATTGGATATGATTGTAAGTGAGATCGCAGTGAAAAAATATAATAAGGTTGAAAATGTAATTATTGAAATCGAATTAGAAGATGGTAGAATCATAAATTCAATTATGCATGTAAAAATTCTGTCTGGTGGTCTGCCCCAGCTTAATTTATTTTGTGAACTAGATGACCTACATGAGTATGAAGATTTCGCTAGGGTAAACGAAAATGATTCCTGGTTTCCAAGTATCGAAGACAGCATTACGTTAGAAGAAATAAGAAAAGTGGAAATGCCTATGGAAGACTGTAGTATAAAATTAAAACTTCCAATTGACCAAGTTGAATGGTTAAAAAGCCAAAAAAAGAGTACATTAAGTGAATTATTCCAAGAATTTGTTCGTGATTATTGGAATAAAGGATCCTAGCATTCAAGCAACATTCTATTATAAAATGAAGCAAATTTGACAAGACTGTAAAGAAACAGTGAATCATTATTATATGGATGGAGTTGCATGTATGACTACCCCGTTTGACTACCCGGAAATTTTTTATAATGAGGCTATTTTGTATTTAGAAACCAAGTGGGAACGCAGACTCAGTGATCATGAACGACATGTGCTTATTGAGGGATATCGTTTTGGAAGAATGGTCGAGGCAGATGCTGAAATCAACATTCTATTTGCAAATTAATTGGTAGAAGAAAGGGTGTCCAACTGGACACCCTTTTCTGAAATCACAGGTTACTGACCTTGTTGATTTCGCAATGATTGTTCAGCATAAGCAATAAGTCGTTTTGTCATCTCGCCGCCGACTGAACCGTTTGCTCGTGCGGTCGTATCAGCACCAAGTTGTACTCCAAACTCGTTAGCAATTTCTTCTTTCATTTGATCCAAAACATTGCCCGCTCCAGGAACCAACAGTTTGTTTCTAGCCATGATACATCACTCCCGACGATTTTTTTGAGCAATAAAATAAATTGCTCGAATCTATTTTATCCAAATTATGAGTATAAATTCAGAAAAATAAGTGATCAGTCCAAATCCACCATGGAATACCCTTAATCTACAAAAAATAGTTTCCTCCAACTACAAATTTTGTAAGGTCCCTCAGACTTTTGATGTATTTTTGAGTTTAAAAGCGCAAAAATGCAAGTTTGGATGTATAATAAGGACTTGCATAAAGTAGAGGAGGAATTTAATTTGATGGAATGGACTTTAGCCGGATTGTTTTTGCTATCCGCAATCTTACTAACTATTTCTTTATTAAAATTGAATCGGACCGCGAAAGAAGAACATAAACAAATTGATTTGATTCATATATCCACAATGAAGGAAATCAATGCATTGCAAGAGTCAATTCGGAATATGGAGCTTGACATGGAAGTGCTCACGAAGGATGCAGGAATTAAACATTCTGCTCAGGAAAAGCTTTTAAAACGGGAAGTACTAGATTTATATAGACGTAATTACTCGATTGAGAGCATTGCAGAGATGAAACAAGTAACTGAAAATGAAATCGAACAGCTCCTTGCCCCTTTTCAGGAAGTAAAGGATGAAGGGAGAGCGGCTGCAAATGAGAATTAACTTACTAGGCAGCTTTGCAGCAGGAATTCTTATCAGCACAACTATTTTTGGTGCCGTCTACTTGGCTAATCCAAGTGAACAGTCAACAACCACTGTCAAAACGGCTGAAAACCGCTTAACTGTCAAGCCTTCAGAAAAAGAGATGAAACAAAAGCTAGAGACGAAAGGCTATGTTGTTCAAACGAAAGCTGAATTCGAAAAAAACGTCAATGACGCAAAGGCGTCTGGCCAAAAAACAGCCACTCCTGCCGATAACCAGTCTACCAAAACTGTTACGAAAGTCGTTGTGAATGTTGCAGAGGGTATGACAAGTATCGATGTAGGGAAGGCACTTGCGCAAGCAAGTTTAGTAAAGGATGCATTTGCTTTTTCACAGGATATTGAGCATAAAGGTCTAGAAAACCGTCTGCGTCCAGGAGTATATGTAGTGGATAGCGAAATGACCTACGATCAAATGGTCTCAACTATATTTAAATAAATTGAAAAATAGCGAACAGTGCCGATACTGTTCGCTTTCTTTTAGTGGTTGATAAGTTGTACTTCCAGCCATTTACGCACACTATTGATGAACCAGATTTTTGTACTTTTATGTAAATCTGCAACGGTTACGATTTTTTCGCGGATTTCTCCATTCCTTAGTAATACCTCACGAAACGTGCCTGCTAACAATCCGCTCTCAATAGGCGGTGTCCATAATGAGCCCCCTATTTCCAAGACGACATTTCCATTTGTAAACTCTGTTAGTTCACTGTCATAATTCCAAAGGAGAACGTCGAAAACTTCGGTGGGCTTCTCATGTTGAAATGAAGAATATACTTCTCGATTTGTTGTTTTATGGTACAAATAAAGATTATTTTTATCTACAGGTTCATTGGCAAGTATTACCTTCAATGCTGACCCTTGTTGAGCAATCGGAGTACCTTCAATGTTGATCACTCCGTTTTCCGCTAAAAGCAGCCGGACCTTCATAAGAACATCTCCATTTTCTTTCGAAAAAGTTTCTAGATCCCTTTGGATATCCTTCGTATCACATGGATATCCAAAGTATTGAGCCGAATTTTTCAGGCGATGGAGATGTTCTTCGAATAGGAAATATTCTCCTTTTTCCAATAACAAGCTTTCCAGCAATTGAAACTCAGCATTGCTTTCTTTGAGAAAACTTGCTTTAGCCAGAATTTCTTGATATTCACCCTCAGCTGTGGAATCCCAGGTGATTCCCCCGCCAACACCATAGGTTGCGTGCCCCGATTGATGTTCAATGAATACGGTTCGAATCGGGACATTAAAGATGGCTTCCTTTTCAGGTGTTATAAAGCCAATCGCTCCACAATAAACCTCACGCGGTGTCGATTCCAAGTCAGTGATGATTCCCATCGTGCTGACCTTTGGCGCACCAGTAATAGAACCGCAGGGAAAAAGTGCCTTAAAAACATCAATAATGGTTGTTTGGCTAGAAACCTTTGCCGTTATTGACGAGGTCATTTGATGGACGGTTGGGTATTGTTCGATTTCAAAGAGCTTTGGCACGGAAACAGTACCAAGTTCAGCGATCATGCTTAAATCGTTGCGAAGCAGGTCGACGATCATCACATTTTCAGCGCGGTTTTTTTCTGAATAGTAAAGCCACTTGGCGTTCGCTTCATCTTCAGCAATGGTTTTGCCTCTTTTTATTGTTCCTTTCATTGGCCTGGTTGTGATGAAGTCACCTTTCAAGTGAAAAAACAATTCGGGAGAGGCAGATAAAATGCTATGCTCACCGGTATTGAGATAGGCACAGTAATTGGACGCTTGTGCCGCTTTTAGTTTTTCAAAAAATGCAATATCGTCACCGCAAAAATGAGAATTCAGACGAATGGTATAATTTGTCTGGTAAGTGTTTCCGCTTTCAATCTTGGTTTTTATGGATAATATTGATTGATTGTATTCATCCCTGTCAACGGATGATTCCCATTGGGAAAGTGAATAAGGATTAGTACTGATAAGTGATTGGTGCAGCGGCTCTCGAAAAATTCCAAACCATAAGAGAGGCATTTTATTTCCCCTATTGACTATATAGGAGGAATCGAATGCTGGTGCACTTTCGTAGGATAAAAAGCCGGCAGCATAGAACCCATTTTTAATTGCCTCCTCAACAAGTTGTAAGCAAGGGATTACGTCTGTGATAGTGTGTGCTGTAATCAGCCGGATCGGATCTTGAAATGTTAGCGGTTTTATTTTACCGTTTGAATCAAGAAATTCAAATGAAAGTATAGGAGATTGATTCATGTTTTTGGTTCTCATCCTTTTTCAAAGAAATAGTGTTTGCTGTGTTTCTTTGGGCAAATTTCCAACAGATTTATGACAAGTCGCCAATAAAATATATACCACATTACACTTCGTGTATACTAGTGTAAAAACTAACGTACTTAATATGTGAAGTTTGTTAATAGAAGAAAAGAATATCATTTTATTATATTAATATAACAAAGTGATTGTAAACGGTTTCGTATTCCTTATAGTTTTTGATAAAAAAATAATCCGAAAACAGGTTCAATACGGTTTTATGACTATTATTAGTAATATTAGCCAAAATTCATAGTTTGTTCAATATTTCACAATCTGTTATATAAAATTCATGCTATGATAAATTCATAAAGGAATAAGGAGTGATTAGACATGATGATTTGTGAATGGAAAACCTTCGCGACCGATTCTGAAACCTATACTCAGGAGATATTTGAGGAAACAGTGGGAGATGAATTTGAGGCGATGCTGTTTAAAGAAAATGAAGAAATTCCTGCCTATATTTGGACTGTCAATTACGTAATTATTGTCAAAAAGTATTCAAAGATTTTAACAGAAATTTCATTTGAAAAAATCCCACGAAATCCAGTTTGTGAATAAGGTAAGTGAAAATTATAACTGTTGAAATATGTTCATTATTTTTGTGAAATACATCACATTAATTTAGAAATACACTTTGTTATTATAATTTAGAATATTAAAACATTTGAATGAGTATGTATCCAATTGGAGGGACAATCATGACAATGGTAGAAATGGTAGGAAAAGAAAAACAAACTGTAACGAAAATGATCGATGTCTTGGTGGAAAATGGTTTAATGGCATTAGAGGAATTCCGCGGCTTTGATCAAGAAATGGTGGATGAGATCGTTAAGCAAATGGCGTTAGCAGGCCTTGATCAGCATATGCCACTTGCAAAACTTGCTGTTGAGGAAACTGGCAGAGGCGTCTATGAAGATAAAATCATCAAAAATATGTTTGCGACAGAGTATGTCTATCATAATATCAAATATGATAAAACGGTTGGTATCATTAATGAGAACGAACATGAAGGAATGATAGAAATTGCTGAGCCAGTAGGGGTTATCGCTGGGGTTACACCTGTCACAAACCCAACTTCTACTACCATGTTTAAAGCACTAATATCGATAAAGACAAGAAATCCAATCATATTCGCCTTTCATCCATCGGCACAGAAATGCAGCAGTGAAGCAGCAAGGGTCCTAAGAGATGCAGCGATTAAAGCCGGAGCACCAGAAAATTGTATCCAATGGATTGATACTCCATCCCTTGAGGCGACGCAAGCATTGATGAACCACACGAAAATATCAATGATTCTCGCAACTGGTGGGGCTGGCATGGTCAAATCTGCATACAGCTCTGGTAAACCTGCCCTTGGCGTTGGACCTGGGAATGTACCTTGTTATATTGAAAAAACAGCCAATCTAAATCAGGCGGTCAACGATTTAATTTTATCAAAAACATTCGATAACGGCATGATTTGTGCCTCTGAACAAGCCGTTATAATTGATAAAGAAATTTATCCTGATGTAAAACGGGAAATGATTGCGAACAATTGCTATTTCTTAAATGAGGAAGAAAGAGAAAAGGTTGAAACATTAGTAATCAATGAACATTCATGTGCCGTTAATCCAAACATCGTTGGTATGGCTGCTTCAAAAATTGCTGCCTTGGCAGGTGTTATTGTTCCAGAAAACACAAAAATCCTTGTGGCGGAGGTAAAAGGCGTAGGTCCTAAGTATCCATTATCAAGAGAAAAGTTAAGTCCAGTCTTAGCCTGCTTTAAGGTTAGTGGTCATGAGGAAGGCTATAAAAGAGCGGAAGAAATGCTTGAATTTGGTGGTTTAGGACATTCCGCGGTCATTCATACTACTGATCAAACTGTCATCAAGGAATTTGGCTTACGAATGAAAGCCGGGCGAATCATCGTAAATGCTCCTTCTTCACAGGGTGCGATTGGTGATATTTATAACGCTTACCTTCCTTCATTGACACTTGGCTGCGGTTCGTATGGTGGAAACTCTGTATCTACTAACGTTGGTGCGGTTCATTTAATCAATATTAAAAAAGTTGCGAAAAGGAATGTCAATATGCAATGGTTTAAAGTACCATCCAAAATTTACTTTGAGAAAAATTCTACCCAGTATTTAGCGAAAATGCCTAAGATCTCGAAAGCATTTATTGTCACTGACCCTGGAATGGTAAAATTAGGATATGTAGATAAGGTGCTTTACTATTTAAGGAAACGTCCAGATTATGTCCATTGTGAAATTTTTTCGGAGGTAGAACCGGATCCTTCCATTGAAACAGTGATGAAGGGGGCTGAAATGATGGCTAAATTCCAGCCGGATGTGATTATTGCTCTTGGTGGCGGTTCAGCAATGGATGCTGCCAAAGGAATGTGGTTGTTCTATGAATATCCGGATGCAGAGTTCTTTGGCTTAAAACAAAAATTCTTAGACATTCGCAAACGGATTGTTAAGTATCCGCATCTTGGTGAAAGGGCTCAATTCGTGGCAATTCCGACAACATCTGGAACTGGATCCGAAGTAACATCATTCTCAGTTATTACCGATAAAGAGGCCAATATTAAATATCCTCTTGCAGACTATGAATTGACACCGGATGTAGCGATTATTGATCCACAATTCGTAATGACCGTTCCAAAACATATTACCGCCGATACAGGTTTGGACGTATTGACACATGCGATCGAAGCCTATGTCTCTTGTATGGCGAATGACTTTACGGACGGTCTGGCGATGAAGGCAATTCAATTGGTATTTGAATACCTGCCAAGAGCTTACAGAAATGGCAGTGATGAAGAGGCCCGTGAAAAAGTTCATAATGCGTCAACGATTGCCGGTATGGCCTTTGCAAATGCCTTTTTAGGTATTAACCATAGCCTTGCGCATAAATTAGGGGCCGAATTCCATATCGCCCATGGTCGTGCGAATGCCGTGCTCATGCCACATGTTATTCGCTATAATGCATTAAAACCGAGGAAGTTTACTGCGTTTCCGAAGTATGACCATTTCAAGGCTGACAAACGGTATGCAGAAATAGCCAGAATGCTTGGCTTACCTGCGAAGACGACTGAGGAGGGGGTGGAAAGTCTCGTTCAGGCTATCATTCAATTGGCGAAAGAACTAGATGTTCCAATGAGCCTTTCCGCAAACCATATCGATCATGTTGAATTTGAAAGCAAGGTTGATCTGCTGGCAAACCGTGCCTTTGAAGATCAATGCACAACTGCCAATCCAAAACTACCGTTAGTAACAGAATTGGCTGAGATTTATCGATTAGCTTATAAAGGTATATAACTACTTTTCGCTAAAAAAAGCTGCTTATCTAGTTGTAGATAGGCAGCTTTTATGTCTAATTATCCTTCCATGATTCCAAATGGTAAAACATCTTTTAGTGCCAGTTCTTCGTTACTGGTTAACGGTACTAATGGTAAACGAACGCCTCCGACATGGACCCCCGTCATGTTTAATGCCGCCTTTACCGGGGTAGGGTTTGGCGCTGCAAATAAGGCTTTCATAATCGGGAGTAATCGTCGATGTGCCGCCGCAGCCTCTTTAAGCTGTCCATTTTTATAGTTATTGACTATCTCCTGCATTTCATTACCAATGATATGGGAAGCAACAGAGATAATTCCCGTACCACCAATGGCTAAAACAGGCAATGTTAAGCCGTCATCACCACTGTACAGCGTAAAATCCTCGGCTGTTTGACTAATAATTTCTGCCATAGCATCAAGGTTCCCGCTCGCTTCTTTGATTGAAACAATATTTGAAACTTTGGAAAGGCGAACAATGGTGTCAACATTCATATTAATACCGGTTCGGCCAGGGATATTATAGAGCATTACCGGCAATGAAGTAGATCCAGCTATAGCTTTAAAATGTTGGTATAAACCTTCTTGAGATGGCTTATTGTAGTATGGAGCAACAAGCATAATTCCATCTACGCCTACTTCTTCGGCTTGCTTGGTTAAACTAATCGAAGCTCTAGTGTTATTCGAGCCCGTTCCGGCAATAACAGGGATTCTGCCATCCACCACCTTGACAACATATCTAAATAAAGCGACCTTTTCCTCAGTTGTTAATGTAGGGGACTCACCTGTTGTTCCCGCGACAACTAATCCATCGGTCCCATTCGAAATTAAATAATTCACTAAATTTTTTGTTGCATTAAAATCAATCTCACCCTGTTGATCAAATGGCGTCACCATTGCCGTTAAAACTTGGCCAAAATTCATCATTCTCACCCTTTTTATCAAATTTTTTAAATTAGAGGGGCCGATGCCATTTATAAAACGACATGAAAAAGCAGCAACGAGGAAACCCCACTGCTGCTGTAGAAACATAATGAAAATAAGTTCCTATGCGTGGATAGCCCTCCATATAGTTTCCTATATGACAGTCCTGTGCTTGTTCAACAGCAGAACCAGCTTCGGGGACAATGAGTATCACTGAAGCTTCGGCAAATTCCCCTTTCCACAATCGTCTAAGGATCTCATTATCCTCAAATTGTCTACTAATGGTCTTTGCGCCTCTATCCTCACTTCAAAAGGTATTGAAGTAAGAAAGTATATAATTGATTGCTACTATATCAGATAATTCATTTTCATTCAAGAGAATTATTCCAATTTATCGTAAAGTGTTTGAATCCCTAGTTCAATATTATACGATAGTAATCATTGTCAAAAAATAGGGTGAAAGAATGATCAATGACTGATTTTGCTGATTATTCGCTTGTTTTTTACACCCACCAAAAAGTGTCCCCTATTACTCTACCGTAACCGATAATGATTTAACTAAAACCGATGGTGATCCAATCGGTGAAAGTGGGAAGGTTAAATCCGAGCCAATTTCCTCGACATTCTGCAATAAATGATAGAAATTACCTGCGATAGTCATTAAGTTTACCGGATATTGCACCGACCCATTGGACACATAGAAACCATTAGCAGCAACTGAAAAGTCCCCAGAAACCGTGTTTGCCCCGGAATGAAGGCCTGATAGACCCGTAATTAAAATACCCTCGTTCATACGATTTAACAGATCCTCATAGGGGACAGTCGATGGTTCGATATAAAGATTAGATGGTCCAACCTTGACGGCGCTTTTATAGGAATCTTTATGTGCATGCCCAGTTGTTACCGTTTGCTCCTTTTTCGCTGTTTTTTGATTGTGAAGGAAGGATTGCAAGATACCAGACTCTACTAATGTCAGTTTCGTAGTCGCAACCCCTTCGCTATCAAACGTTCTACTTGCAAGTCCTCCTTTTAGGAATGGGTCATCAAAAATCGTTATCTTTTCTCCGGCAATTTGTTTTCCTAGCTTATCCTTTAAAGATGAAATACCTGCTTGAGTATTTTCGGCTGAAAAATTTGAAGCATATGTTGCCAATAGACTTGCTGCGGCATCATTTCTTAATAAAACTGGATATTCTTTGCTCTCAATATTTCTGGCACCCAGTTGTGAAAGTGCTTCTTCTGCAGCCTTTTTAGCAATTTCCTTGGCATTTAAGCGATGAAAATCTTTGGTCACTTTATATTCAAAGGATGTTTTTGTTTCCCCGCCGTCTTTGACGATGGCTTCCACGATGACATACAGATAATTCATTTTGTCCTTTAGAGATAAACCTTTCGTATTTGAAAGACTTCTTGAGACTGATTCTGTCCGAATCATGCAATAATCAGTTGCGATAATTCTCGGATCAATGGCCAGTAATTCCCGTTCAACATCCTTAATAAATTGTATTTTTTCCGGTATGCCCACCTCATTTAATGCAGTAGAGAAAAAGTCTTCTTGCTCGTATTCACTGCTTCCGGCAAAGATTTCTTCCATATCCTCATCATTTATTATCACCGTGTTTTCTTTCGCATTTTTTAATAAGAAAGAAATGGAGGCATCATCGATTTTCTCGGAATAGGCGTAGCCCATTTTTTCATTAAAAATCCCGCGGAAGGAAACACCGCCGTCTTCGGCAATTTCATATTGATCAATTTCACCCTTATAAACTTGGCACCCAAATACTTCCTTCTTTTCATAATAGATTTCGACATCAGTAAAACCGCTGCTTTTAGCGGCAGTGAATAGTTTCACCTGAAATTCTTGTATATTCATTCACTTATTCCCCCTTTGTCCCACCGACGGTAATTTCGCTGACCCGGATCATCGGCTGACCGACGTTAACCGGAATACTTCCACTAAGTGATCCGCACATGCCGGCACCGTGTCCTAAATTATTCCCAACCATATCGACAAGCTGTAAGGTCTTAGGGCCATTTCCGATTAATGTAGCCCCTTTTAACGGTTTGCCGAGCTTCCCGTTTTTCACTTCATACGCTTCCATGACCGCAAAGTTATAATCACCTGTTGCTGGGTTAACCTGGCCGCCACCCATATATTTGGTAAAAATTCCATGTTCCGTATTAGCGATGATTTCTTCAGGTGTTGATTTTCCAGGGGCAATAAATGTATTCGTCATTCTGGAGGTGGGAGCAAAGCGGAAGGATTGTCTCCTGCCTGAACCGGTTGGTTCCATGCCCATTCTGCGCGAGTTAAATTTATCAATTAAATAGCCTTTTAGAATGCCATTTTCGATGAGGACATTTTTCCGTGCGATTTCCCCTTCATCGTCTATATTGATCGAACCCCATTCATTTTGAAGCGTGCCATCATCGATATATGTAACAATGGAAGGGGCGACCCTTTCACCAATACGATTTGCAAAAACGGAATTGTTTTTCGCAACTGCGGTGGCCTCTAAACCATGTCCACAGGCTTCATGAAAAATAACACCGCCGAATTCATTATCGATAATAACAGGGAATTTCCCACTAGGACATGGGCTGGCATCCAACATCGTCACGGCGATACGGGCTGCCTCATTTGCATAATAGTCCAAATTTAAATCTTCAAAAAACTCGAATCCTTGGTACGCACCAGGTCCATAAAAACCAGTTTCCATTTGGTTACCACAAACCGCCACTGCCTGAATTGCCAGCCTGGAACGAACCCGTTTGTCTTCGATCCATTTCCCATCGGAATTAGCAATCAGCACATTTTGTTCTTCATCCATTAAGCGGACAGTTACTTGTGAAATACTAGAATGGTAGTTACTAGCGGTATTATACGCATTTTTCATGATGGCGGCTTTGCGGGATTTAATCACTTCTTGCGGCAAGAGCTGAATGGGATGAATGGTGTCAAATGATTCTCGCACTAGTGGGGAGGGGTGAAAAATGGTATGTCCGCTAATGGCTTGTGCCGCATTTTTAGCTGCTTTTAAAAGTCCTTCCTTACTATGGTCTGTGGTATAGGCATAAACACTTTGTAATCCTTTAAAGACACGAATGCCGATCCCAAAATCACGCCCAGTGAGACAGGTCTCAATTTTACCGCTTTGCAGGGTGAAATTATTGATAAAACGATCCTCGACGAAAATCTCCGAAAAATCTCCGCCCGATGATAAAGCCTCTGTCAGTACGTCTTCAATGATTGATTGACTTAGCATTTTAGACCTCCAAAATTCTTTTTTTTATACCAGAAAGATTTCATTATTTAATGGAATCGTCTGAATATTTGTTCGCTATTATCATACAGCAATATGATAATTTATGGTTAATTTTCCCTCTCATGAGATTGTTGTTTTTTGAAAAATGGTAAAAAAGCTTTTGGAAGGGAAGGGAATTCCCAATAACAAGTTGAATATAAAGGAAAATAGGATAAAAAAGGGTGAATAAATGATGAGTGCCATACCAAGACCAGCATCAACGGTTGTATTAATGGATAAATCCTCCAGGGTCTATATGACAAAAAGACCTAAAACGATGAAGTTTTTTGCTGGCTATTATGTTTTTCCCGGAGGTTCCGTAGATCGAAGTGACGACATAAAGGAATGTAACAGTTTTATTAAGGGAACACACAATGATACATTTGAACTTGCATATTATGTGGCAGCTGCAAGAGAATTATTTGAAGAAGTGGGTGTTTTAGTTTGTAAAAATGAGGACGGTTCGCCGGTTCTGCTTAATGAAAAAAAAGCAGTGGAATACCGCCGTCTCCTTATAAATGGGGACATTTCATTTTTGGAGCTGTTAAAAAAGGAAGGACTTCAATTTCAGCTTGATGACTTAACCTACATCGGTCAAATTGTTACGCCAAATAGAAGCCGAATAAGATTTGATACTCGTTTTTTTCTAACTCACCTGCCTGAAGGACAGACCCCAACACCAGATGCGAATGAAATTAGTAAGACCAAATGGATTTCTCCGGGCGATGCACTAACCGCCTGCGATAATGGAGAAATTTTATTGGGGCCGCCAACTGTACATACATTGAAGACTATTTTTAATCATGTAAAAGGCCTGCCGTTAGAGATGCCTGAATTTAATCTAAACGATTACTTAGCCTATTTGAGAGAAAAATAGGAATCATCCATGATCACGGTATCATCTTTCATTAATTTGATTAGATGTGCTTCAGTGGTTCGTTTTGCAACCTCAAAGACATTTGGGTGTGGGAGCTTGTCATAAATCAGATTTGTCAAATGGACTACCGTTAAGCTTCCATGTTCTTCGAGCAGGGATTTGATTTGGTTTTCGCGGTAAAATCTCCGGCCTAAAACAAAATCAATATGTTCGTGGGGATTTTCCACCCATTCACCATGTCCGGGGCCAATTTTGTTTAATTTCAATTGTTTTAACCTTTTTAGTGTTTGCAAATAGTCAGACATATTTCCATCAGGGGGCCCGATCCATGATGTTCCTTCCGCCACGATGTTGTCACCGGTAAGGAGAATTTGTTTAGATGAAATATAAAGATTTAATTGACCTGCCGTATGACCAGGGGCATGGAAAATAATGATTTCTTCACCTGCAATGCTAATTCTGTCACCATCCTCAAAAAAGGATAGTTGATCCCAAGGAGCAACAGCTGCAAGGGTGGCTTGTTCTTCCTGACGGTGGCAATAAACTACCGGCTTCCAATCTACTAATTGTAATACTCCCGGGGCATGGTCAGGGTGTGAATGGGTTAATATAATAGACTTAGGCAGTGCAAGTCCATTTTCCTTCATCACCCTCTGTAAAACTATTTTCGTAGCCGGTTGATCATAACCGGCATCGACTAATATACTTTCATGCTTGTTCCCAATAAGGTAGCAATTTGTAGTGGTATGTGGCAATAAAGTGGGTGTCGGAATTGGAACACGAATTACTTTACATTCATTTCCTGTTTTCATCGTCCATCTCATCCTTTCACAATCTCAAACCTCATGGAATAATCAATTATTATCGTATTCATCATGAATATAAGAAATTCCTGCTGAAAAAAGGATGTCTACGTTTTTTATCACCATTTTAAGACCTTAACTTTTTCAAAATCAGTGATTCTATAAATCTCCATGGGAGGAGATTTTTGATAAACAGAGTTTGCTTTACACCCTTCCCAATTGGATATCTAAGGTTAGGTGATTTTTGTTGCGAGGCAAGATGCGCTACGAGTTTCGCAACTTCGATGGGATTACCATGAGCAGCTTTCCCACCCTCAATTTCTTTCATCATCCTCTCCATATAGGATAAATAGGGGGAGTCACGATTGATATCCATTTGGTCGACACTTGCCCAAATATTTGTTTGATAAGAACCAGGCTCAATTAATGTTACATCAATCCCAAATGGTTTAAGCTCAAGCCTTAAGCTTTCGCTATACCCTTCAAGGGCGTGCTTAGATGCAACATAGGCAGATAATCCAGGGAATCCCACTCTGCCACTAATACTGCTGAGGTTAATAATCCTGCCTTGCTTTTTTGCCCTCATAAACGGAAGAACGGCTTGTGTTACTGCAATCACCCCGAAAAAATTGGTCTCAAATTGCCGCCGATATTCTTCAATCGTTAACTCTTCACTAAAACCGCCGATGGCAAACCCCGCATTGTTTACTAACACATCAATAGAAGGAAAATCTACTAGCTTGGATTTAAATTCATAAATGGAGTCGGTTGAAGTAACATCTAACTGGTTGATTTGAATCGTATTTTCTATCCCTTTTACTTTTGCGAGTTCAAGGAGTTGTTTTGATTTTTTTATATCTCTCATTGTCGCCATGACAGTGAAGCCTTTTGTAGCTAGCTCAATCACACACAATAAACCAAAACCGCTAGAGGCCCCGGTTACAATTGCAGTTTTATTGGTCATAGTTTCTCCTTTATTCATCCGTTTATCTATTTAGGACGTCAGGGTTAATCAAATTTTTAGGCCGTTTACCGGTTAGTCCTGCAATTAAATTTTCCACAGCTAAATTAGCCATTTTGAGTTCTGTTTCAAAGGTGGATGACCCGATATGTGGTGTAGTTACGACATTTGAAAACTGAAGCAACGGGTGACCTGGTGATAATGGTTCTGATCTATATACATCCAACGCGGCAGCGTGAATCGTTTTTTTATGTAATGCTGTCATCAGTGCCATTTCATCAACTGTTTTACCTCGTGAACCATTTACAAAAATCGCGGATTTTTTCATCAGTTTAAATTCTCGTTCCCCCATTAAATTCTCCGTGTCAGATGTAAGTGGCGTCATTAAGCAAACAAAATCAGATTGCTTTAATAATGTTTCTAAGTCACAGAATGTAGCGTTATATTTACCTTCAGCTTCAATGTTACGTTTACGATTGTGGTAAAGAATATTCATGTCAAAACCGAGATGAGCTCTTTTGGCAATGGCTGAACCAATTTTGCCCATCCCGATAATCCCCAATGTTTTATGATGAACATCGATAGCGTATTGTTCTGTTGTTAAATGCTGCTTCCAATTCCCAGTTTTAACAAAGTGATCTAACTCGGGAATGCGCCGTGCCGCCGCAAGGAGAATGCCGAAAATGGCATCGGCCGTTGTATCCTCGAGGACACCTGGTGTATGGGTTCCCATGATACCGCGTAATGACATTTCATCAATAGAGAGATTATTATAGCCGGTGGAGTTATTAGAAACAATTTGTAACTTTGGCGCTTTGTCGAGCAATTCCTTATCAACCGGAAGGGCTAGCCCTACAATCCCTTCAGCCTCCTTAAGGGCATGTAAAAAGGCAATGTCTGTTTTAGGATTAATCCCATCAAATATTTCTACTTCAAAGGAATCGTCAAGTTGTTCCAGAGCTTCTGTTAAGACAAAATTATAGGCAATGATTTTTCTCTTCATCGTATGGTTCTCCTTTCTAGTGAAAGTTCTTTATTTGAAAAGTGCCATACCTATTAAAAGTGACATAAACCTTTAAAAGAGTCAATAATTCTGAAAATTAGCAGGTGAACATCCCCCTAATTTTGGTAAATGGGTGTATAATAAAGGTGGAAAGAAGGGACTCCATTGGTTTTACGATCGATTTTTCCAAAACAAATCGAAAGAAGATGGGGAAGATGAGTAAAAAGAATGGTTTGTCAATTGGTGTTGCTGATTCTTATTAGTATTGGGCGCTGGTGCGATTGTTTGTGGAATTTTGTTCATTTTAAAACCGGATGGCTCGTTGTTGAAAATGGCAGTGGATCTTTTAGAGAATAGCCCCTTTAAAAACTTTTTCATTCCAGGTATCATGTTATTGGTTTTCAATGGGGTATTTAGCCTAATTTCCGCCTTTTTGTTACTTATCCATTACCGTTATGCAGGAATTGGCGTCATGTTCCTTGGCGGTGTAATGATTATTTGGATTGTCGCCCAAGTGTTCTGGCTAGGCTGGATTAGCTGGCTGCAGCCTACTTTTCTGGCATTGGGAGTATTCGAACTAATTGTAGGACTATACTTGGATTCGCAAAATAACATTGGATTGTTTAGTGGCCGCCATCATGGTTCACATGCCCATTAAATAAAAATGTAAATTTTCATATAGTGTAAAGTCCTCTTAATGGAGGGCTTTATTTTTTGCGAAAAAATTATGGGGACAGAAAAATGATGAAAACTACGTTCAAATGAATACGAGGCACTATAGTAACTCCTCTATTATTTTGCTAAAATAGTAAGTGCTATTAGTTTTTTTAGGCTAAATATCATATAATAAATCTAAAGTGAATTTTCTGAATAATGAAGTAATGTTAGGATTAGGCTAGGAGGAATTGTCGATGTGGGATTTTGATATGAATATAGATCAAATAGCGAGAATTAAAGTAATCGGCGTTGGCGGTGGGGGAAATAACGCTGTTAACCGAATGATTGAGGATGGCATACAAGGCGTTGAATTTATTGCTGTGAATACAGACGCCCAAGCTCTTAATCTATCGAAAGCAGAGATTAAGATGCAAATTGGGGCAAACTTAACAAGAGGATTAGGAGCAGGTGCCAATCCAGAAGTTGGGAGTAAGGCAGTAGAGGAAAGCCGCAAGCAGCTGCAAGAAGTATTAAAGGGAGCTGACATGGTTTTCGTTACAGCCGGAATGGGCGGCGGTACGGGGACCGGGGCTGCACCAGCGATTGCACAAATTTCCAGGGAGCTTGGTGCTTTAACAATTGGTGTGGTCACTCGTCCATTTGGATTTGAGGGGCGTAAGCGTGCTGTCAACGCG
Source organism: Neobacillus sp. OS1-2 (assembly GCF_030915505.1). Taxonomy (GTDB): domain Bacteria; phylum Bacillota; class Bacilli; order Bacillales; family Cytobacillaceae; genus Neobacillus. Next base: position 4,537,545 of record NZ_CP133265.1, on the reverse strand, counting down.
GCAAGTGGAATCGAGGCAATGAGGGAAGCAGTGGATACATTAATTATTGTTCCCAATGATCGCTTATTACAAATTGTTGATAAGAAGACCCCGATGTTGGAAGCATTCCGTGAAGCGGATAATGTCCTTCGGCAAGGTGTACAAGGGATTTCCGATTTGATTGCTGTGCCAGGCTTAATCAACCTTGATTTTGCAGATGTGAAAACAATCATGTCCAATCAAGGAACGGCCTTAATGGGGATAGGGGTGGCAAAAGGCCCGCATCGTGCTGTTGAAGCGGCAAAAAAGGCCATTTCAAGTCCGCTCCTGGAAACTTCCATTAATGGTGCTCAAGGGGTACTCATGAATATCACGGGCGGTAGCAATCTAAGTCTCTACGAAGTACAAGAGGCAGCTGATATTGTTGCATCTGCAGCGGATAAGGAATTGAACATGATTTTTGGTTCCATCATTAACGAGAGCCTAAAGGAAGAAATAATGATTACGGTTATTGCTACAGGCTTTGTGGAGTATGATCGCACATCCAAAACTCAATCTCCGACTATCACAAAAGAAGGAAGGACCCCTTCCAGTCGTTCAAAAGTCATCCAGGAAGAACCAATTCAAGGAAATGAACAGCAATGGTATCAGCCTGAAGTAGAACAGGGGAACTCTCACCATTCGCAATCGCAGGACCAAGACGATTCTCTTGATATACCGGCATTTTTGCGTAATCGAAGAAGATCCAGATAAAAGATAACCCCCAAATCGCAAAAGGTTTGGGGGTTAGTTGTCTTCTTCTATATCCTTAAAAAATGACTCAATCAGATGAATAAGCTTTTGGAAACTTTTCTCTTCCATGATATCTTTTTTCGAATTCAATGTTGATATGGCACTTTCAACAAGATATTTTCGCGGTTTCTTGTTGTTCAATAGTTCATCATGAATAAAGTCTAATAATTCATCGTTTTTGAACTGATCATCTTTTTGGCAAAGGGACTTTTTAACTAATAGGATTGTGTGATAGAGCTCCTGCTGGAAAAACTTGCTGCTTTTCTGACAGTTCGGCAGCCATTGATCCAGAAGTTCAGGATTTAGTAATTGTTCGTCCGCTTCTGCTACCTCATTTACCACTTGCGTTATCCGCCCCACACTGTATCGGACAATTTTATCGATACTCTTCGTATTTGACTTTTTCGCCATCCCGTTAAATTTTAGGTTGTGGAGTAGAATTCCGTTAAACATAACCGCACAATCTAACAAAAAGGGCTTTTTGCTCTCACCAAAGAGATCGATGAAGCGATTGTATACCCAGCGAAGATTCCTTAATTGTCCTTCTCTAATTAATTGCTTAAGCTCTTCATCATTTGAAACAAATACCTCTTCGAAAAGAAATAATAACTTATTCGTCCGGGTCATTTTCAATTGCAATTCCACTTGCTTGATAAAGATTTCGATGTTTGAGGGGTCTTCCCCAATGAGTAATTCACTGCGATCATAGTCAAGTTTTTTATAAATCATTTTAAAAAGTGTGATTAATAATTCATTTTTGGAAGAAAAATAGTTATAAAATGTGCCTTTAGAGATACCGCTATAGTTTAAAATATCCTGAATAGACGTGGCTTGATACCCTTTGTCTATAAATAATTGGCGGGCAGCATCAATTACATGCTGTTTCCTGTCATTCATTTCATCACCCTTTCTTTGTATGGTAGACTGCGTGTATAAAAATTATAGTACCTTATTTAATAGAAGGTTACAAACCCATTAAATAACAGGATATTTTTTGATTGCAAAATTTGAACCAAAGGTATAAGATAGTGGTTATCTGATTTTTAATGATATGTTTGGACTATTCGTCTAAGGGGGAAACAATAATGGATCAAACCGAAAAAAAGCATGACCGTCCACCATACGGAATTTTAGCCGTATTGATGATCGGTGCCTTTATTTCATTTTTAAACAACACGTTATTAAACATTGCACTGCCTTCTATTATGAGGGACTTGAATGTAGAAGCATCCACGGTTCAGTGGCTTACTACAGGGTTTATGCTGGTAAATGGGATCTTGATCCCAGCAAGTGCGTTCCTCATTCAAAAATTTTCAGTACGGCATATCTTCTTAGGTGCCATGATTTTATTTACTGCAGGAACGATTCTCGCTGGTTTTGCCCATGTATTTCCACTCCTTTTAGCAGGGCGGATGCTGCAGGCTTCCGGGTCTGCCATTTTGATGCCGCTGTTAATGAATGTTATGTTAGTATCCTTCCCAATTGAAAAAAGGGGAGCGGCAATGGGTGTTTTCGGTCTGATATTAATGTTTGCACCAGCCATTGGGCCAACATTATCTGGCTGGATTATTGAGCATTATGATTGGAGAATGCTATTCCACTTTGTTACACCTATTGCTATTATTGTTGTCTTACTTGGTATTTTCTTACTTAAAGACAAAAAAGAGAAAGTGGATATCCGCCTTGATTTCTTGTCGCTTCTCCTTTCAAGTATTGGTTTTGGCGGTATCTTATATGGATTTAGTTCTGCCGGCAGTAAAGGCTGGGACAGCCCATTAGTGTATGGAACGATTGCCATAGGGATTATTTCGTTGACCGTATTTATTTTCCGTCAGTTAAGTCAAGATGAGCCATTATTAAATTTTAGGATCTATAAATACCCAATGTTTGCCTTGTCTTCTGTTATTACCATGTCAGTTAATATGGCTTTGTTTTCCGGAATGCTCTTGTTGCCTATTTATGTTCAAAACCTTCGCGGCATCTCGCCGATGGACGCAGGATTAATGCTAATGCCAGGGGCAATTTTGATGGCGTTGATGTCACCAATCACAGGTAAATTATTTGATAAAATTGGCGGACGAATTCTTGCTGTCACTGGATTAGCGATTATCGTCGTGACAACTTATGGGTTTAGTCAATTAACCCTTCATACAACATATACACACCTCATTATCTTATATTCAATACGGGCTTTTGGGATGTCAATGGTCATGATGCCTGTTTCAACAAACGGCCTAAATCAATTACCAAGACGGTTCTACCCACATGGTACAGCCATGAACAATACATTAAACCAAGTAGCAGGTGCTATTGGGACTGCCTTAATGGTGACCATTATGTCAAATCGTGCTGAGTCGCAGGGGAAAGTGCTTGGTGAGGAAGCAATGAAACATCTGACAGGAAAACCAACACCTGCTGCACTTGCCGAAATGAAACAACAGATCATGATGCAGGCAACATTGAACGGAATTAATTACTCGTTCCTAATCGCTAGCTTTATTGCTGCTGTAGCCCTCGTATTGGCATTCTTTATCAAACGTGTTAAACATGCAGAAGACGAATTAAAAGGTGGAAGCACCACAACAAAAACTGCCGATAAAAAAGTCGCTGCAAAACTAGTAGAGAACTAAGGTGCCTGACACCCTTTCTACTATTGCCACTATAATTTTAAGCCCATTTCTTTTTTTGAGATGGGCTTATTTTGTGCGACAGGCAGTCGTACCTTGTGCAGTAGAACTGCACTGAATGAGTTGTTAAAGGTTGGAGTACGTTATTGCGATAAACACGGCTCCCGAATCCTAGAAGACTCGTTTTCCCGAAGGTGAAAATCCTTCCACTAGAGTGCTGATACAACTAGTGAAGACTAATCTAGGGCATCACCGTGAGGTGATGTCTGAAGGAGATGCGGACAATCGAGAGACCCGCAGTCGGATAAGCAGACCCAAATGCAATAAGTGTGAAGCACGGCGGCAGGGTAAGTTGGCGACTATGCGAATATAATGGGAAGCCCACTATAACATTAGTGGTCTCTATACCAATGAATCAGCCGGATAGAGGCAATTTATCAAGTGATGGTGCTGGGTATGTTTAGAAGGAAGGTGCGATGACCCCGTGAGGTCTCCATTCCAACCCAAAGGGACATCTACCTATAAGGGTAATCCGAAATGCTAGATGTGAATGGAGAAGTCAGACGTTCTCATAGTACGGAAGTAGTGTATGGACTAAACCATGCATGAACGGAAGGGGAACGACCTTGTGGCTCCACATCTGTAAAGATGTGTAATGTTAACAGAAAACGATACCTCGGTATAAACGAACTGAATGTACACAATGAAGGGTGCGGAATATGTAATGAATCATACGTTAAAATTCAAATGGCATAGTATTTATGGACAAATACTTTTCGACAGAAGGCTAAAAGCTGCTTGGGAAAAGGTAGAAGCCAACAACGGGTCAGGTGGTATTGATGGCGAAACAATTGACAGCTATAGATATCACTTAGATGAAAATCTGGACTCGCTTCTACAGAGACTGAGAAATAAAGAGTATAAGCCGTCACCAGTAAGAAGACATTATATTCCTAAGAAAAATGGCAAAAAGCGACCCTTAGGCATTCCGAATATTGAAGATAGAATTGTCCAACAGGCAATAGTAAATGTACTTCAGCCGAAATTCGAAAGGGATATCTTTCACAAATGGTCATGTGGATACAGACCAAATGTTGGTGCAGAACGTGTCCTGCAAATAATCATGGCGAATATCGAACAAGGATATAATTACATCTTCGATGCAGATATTAAAGGCTTTTTCGATAATATCCCACATAAGAAGCTGATGAGAGTATTAAATAAATACATCGCAGATGGTACAGTGTTAGATATGATTTGGTTGTGGCTAAAAGCTGGTTATATGGAAGAAGGTAAATTTCACTCAACAGATACCGGCACTCCGCAAGGAGGGGTTATTTCTCCGTTACTAGCGAACGTATATTTAAATGAACTTGATTGGATCTGGGCTGAAAACAATATTCGTTTTGTAAGATTCGCCGATGACTTTTTGTTATTCGCAAAAACCAAAGAAGACATAAAGAGAGCGGCAGATATTACGAAAAGGAAATTAGCCGAACTTGGGTTGGAACTTGCAACGGAGAAAACAAAATTTGTAAACTTCGATGATGATGACTTTGACTTTATGGGATTCACTTTCGAACACTGGAGAAAACGCAAGAAGGATGGTAAGCCATACTATATAGCTAAACCGAAAGAATCAACTTGGAATGATTTTCGCCAGAAAATCAAAGTCAAGACGAAGAAAACACTCACTCTGAGTAAGGAAAAGTGGATTGAGTATGTTAACCCAGTGATTCGAGGAAAAGTAAACTATTTTCTCAATATTTATAAAGCAATTAAGGCAAATGAAGAACACGGATTTAACAGTTCATGCTTCTTTAAAGCATTTGGGAAAGAACTACTTGCGATAGATGGCTATATTCGACAAAGGTTAAGAGTAGCCATGATTCACAAACACCCTAGCCAAAGAAAAGGTCATGCGATGAAAACAAAATGGAATAATGAGTTCTTTGCTATTATTGGACTTATCCCTTCATACTGGTATTACTACCACAAGATATATGGCTTTTCTCTAGAAAGTTACATTCTTCGAATGAAAGAAAAGCAAAAGAAAGAACAGGAAAGACGAATCCTAAAGGCAAAAGAAAAGGGTCAAGAGTATTATACTCCTGACCGTGTCCGCAAAATGAAATATGCTCAAAGATTGGCAACGTATTGACCATTTGTAACACATTGGTAAGCCGTATGCCTTAATAGGGCACGTACGGTTTGATAAGGGGGAAGCCTCGAAAGAGGTTTCCCTACTTTATTATGATTCCGGAAATAATAAAATAGGTGTAATACCAACAAAATGAACCAGAAAAACAACTGGGAATTAAGGCAGAGTAACTGATTTATTTCCGAAAATTCTCAAAATAAATATTAATGAAAGCGTATGCTATAATGATAATAAAAAACAACAGCAAGGAGCAAATCGCAATGTTGAAAGATATTTTTATGGGTTTATCCCAAAACCAATTTCTCAACAGTACAGCAAAGAAATATGGGTTAAAAATGGGGGCCCAAAGCGTTGTTGCTGGAATGAATATACCGGAAGTCATTAAAAGCATAAAGGAACTAAACGCGCATGGAATCTCTTGTACTGTCGATAACCTTGGAGAATTCGTGTTTAAAGAAGAAGAGGCAACAGCAGCGAAGGAACAAATTTTACAGGTCGTTGAGGCAATCCATGAGAACCAAGTGGATGCACATATTTCATTAAAGCCAACCCAAGTTGGCTTGGATATCGATTATACTTTTTGTTTGAACAATGTACGAGAGATCGTGGATAAAGCAAGCCAATATCATATGTTTATCAATATTGATATGGAGGACTTTAAACATCTAGAACTAACCTTTAATTTATTGGACGACCTCTCGCTGGAGTATGAAAATGTAGGTACCGTAATACAAGCATATTTCCATAATGCACTGGAATATGTTGAACGATATAAAAATTATCGAATTCGTCTTGTAAAAGGTGCATATAAAGAGTCAGTAGAAATCGCATACCAGGACAAGAAGGACATCGATAACAATTATATAAAGTTAATTGAATGGCATTTATTGAACGGGAAATTTACTTCGATTGCGACACATGACCACAGAATCATTAATCATGTGAAAGAATTTGTTAAACGCAACGATATTTCCAAAGATAAATACGAGTTCCAAATGTTGTATGGCTTTAGGAAAGAGTTGCAGCTTAAATTGGCAAGCGAAGGTTATAACTTCTGTACGTATGTTCCCTTTGGAAATGATTGGTATGGGTATTTCATGAGACGCCTGGCGGAAAGACCACAAAACTTAAATCTTGTTGCGAAACAAGTATTTAATAAAAAGACAAACACCATACTCGGGGTAGCAGCAGGGGCCTATTTATTAGGTAGAATAACAACTTCTAAAGATAAGAAGAAAAAGCGTAAATAAGTGCAATAGAACATACAAAAAGACTACCAACGCAAATGTGTTGGTAGTCCTTTTTATGCGGAAAAGGTTATCACTATCATAATAGGAATAAGGGTGTCAGGCACCATTAGTAACTGCGCTGTAGGAGAAATTGGCGTCGTCCCATTGATAGAGCCCTTCTTGGAGTTTGATGATGGAATCAAATGGCCGTTGAAGGGGAGTGTCCGTTTCCAGCTCCATAATGTCTGGACTATTTTTTTGCTCCTCAATCAATTGGGTTCTTAATCGAAGCATATCTGTTTTGGAAGCGACGCGAATGATTTTATCTAGGGTAATTTTCTTTTCGCTGATTCCGTAGGTATTACAAATACTTGTCTGAAAACTTTTGTTATACTGTAGCATCATGTGTAAATCATTGATACATGCCACGCCGAAAACCTCTTTTATAATATCCTCATAACGCAGCTGTGTACCAGTTGCAAATTTAATAATATTTTTTTCAGGGTTCTCTAGGCAGTAAACTGTTTCAATTGTATTTTCCATTTATAACACCTTTTCTTCAATATATTTCAATCGCAAATACTTCAATGGGCATTGTCAATGTGAGTGGGAAACCAGAAGGAATTAAAAAAAGCTACGCATATTAGTGATCGTATGACTCTTACTATTTCTGTGTAATATTTATATTATAACATACTTTGTCTCATCACCCGCTAAGCTTCTTCAATTATGTAGAAAAATGTCGAAATTATATCGAAGGTAACACAGTAAAGGACTATTAATAGTTATAAAACGTTCACAGGAATGTGGGAGAAGTTGTTATAAAATAGAAGTATGTTAAAAACTTCACAAAGTAAAACGTTGTTGTTGAAAGGAGCACATCATGGGGTACAGTAAACCGGAAAAAATTTTGGAAATAGCCGTGGAAAATGGCGTGAAGAAAACGAAATATTCGCTGATGAAGACGATGATCTTAGGTTTTGAAGCGGGAGCCTTTATTGCTTTAGGATACTTAGTATGTATCCGCGTAACCGCAACCCTCTCACCCAATTTGGAAGGGTTAAGTAGCTTGATTGGGGCGTCTGTGTTTCCGATCGGCCTGATTCTTACCTTACTTGCCGGAGGTGAACTTCTTACAGGGAATATGATGGCTGTGCCGCTTGCAAGGATGGCTAACCGGATTACAACCGGTCAGGTCTTTTTCAATTGGTTTCTTGTTACGGTCAGTAATTTTCTTGGGGCTATCTTTGTCGCCTACTTTTTTGGCCACCTTGGCGGACTTACCGAAGTGGGGCCATACCTCTCAAAAACAATAAGTATCGCAGATCACAAGCTTGAAGCGTCCTTTTTGCAAGCCTTTATTTCAGGAATTGGCTGTAATTGGCTGGTTGCTGCAGCAGTTTGGCTTTCTTATGGGGCGGAAGATATGTTTGGAAAAATTGCTGGTATTTGGTTTCCAACCATGACGTTTGTAGCTATTGGATTTCAACACGTGGTGGCAAATATGTTTGTGATCCCAGCGTCCATTTTTGCTGGGCATTTTACTTGGATTGAGTATCTACATAATTTTATCCCAGTCTTTTTAGGAAATGCCATTGGCGGAACGATCTTTATTGCTATGGCATATTGGTACGCATTTGGGGAGAAGAAATCACCATATACAAAGACTAGCATGAAGAAGACAATGGAAAAAGCGGGATAATGTTGTAATATGCAGCAGTGGAGGAGCCTAGGCTTCACCGCTGTTTTTTTATTTAAATGCCTTCAAATCCCTCCGTTTCAGAAAATGTTTTGATCATCATCCGGACATATAGACAGGTTAAAAGGAATAAAATGTGTGAATGGAAGATCCAACTTACTATTCAGACTGTGTTGGATAGGCAACAATGATTAGGAAAAGAGGAGAAGTTGCAGGAAATGGCTATGCGGAAATGGGTAATGACAATTTTAGTAATTGGCAGTTTAATAGGGCTTTCGGGGTGTGCAGAAAAAACAACCAAAGAAAAAACACAGGAGGAAAAAATAACAGACCCACAAAAAGAGTCGATTCAAAAGCCACCGAAAGAACCGCAAAAAGTAGAGCCGATTGTAGTAAATGTTGTTGATCCCGATACGAAGCTGATTTTAAAGACTTTTTTACCAATTGATTTAGGATTTGAAACAGATCCAGAGAACTATAAAAAGGAATTGGAGAAGTGGGCCAAGGAGTTAGCGAGAGGAACGGAAACTGCAACTGGATATGACCAACGAATGGTGCTTGATAAATTGGATGAAAATGGTCAAATTATTAAAGGAAAACCACAGATCATTTTAGATGAAGCCGTATTAGTGGAAAGATTAATGACGGCATCTAGTAAGGGTGGTGATGTCGAGCTTCCACTTGAAGTAACTGACAGCGGCTATAACCCTGAAGATGCTGCACATTTAAGCGAAGTGGTGCTTGCCTCTTTCACTACCTATTTTAGTAGCGGGGTTGTGGGGCGATCGAAAAATATTGAACTATCTGCAAAGGCCATTGATCAAATCATTGTTGGAACAAAGGATATTTTTTCGTTTAATACAACGGTAGGTCCAAGTGACACTGAACATGGGTATCAACCGGCAAAAGAGATTGTAAATAAGCAATTGGTCGATGGAATCGGCGGCGGGATTTGCCAAACTTCCTCCACGCTGTTTAATGCAGTTGATCAAGTAGGAGTAAGGTATGTTGAAAAACATCACCATTCCTTATCTGTTGGCTATGTTCCGGCAGGGCGGGATGCCACTGTGTCATATGGCGGTCCGGACTTTCGTTTTCAAAATACAATCGGTGTGCCTTTTATCATTAAAACGATTTACGGCAAAGGGAAATTAACAGTCGAGGTGAGAACCTCTGCCACGTATCAAAGTCTGATTGCAAAAGGAAATTAACTATAAGCAACGCAAAATAGAATAAAAAAATAGGCGGAACTGTCTCATTTCTGATTAGCTCCGCCTTATGTTACTAATAACTGAATGACATTCGGACGAACGTTATTGTAATCCTTCTATTTTAAGTGTTTTGACAGGAAGGAAATCTTCTCCTGTTTCTAGGTAGCTCATCGAAACGTGATCACCCTCTTTTAGGTAGATGGCTAATGGTGCTTTTTCCGATGATATCAGATAGTTTTTATGGTTATCTAATAGGAAAGAAACAACTGTAAAATCTCCGGATTTTTCTTTATAGACCCTAAGAACTGTACCAGAGAGTTGTTTTTCTTCGGCTTTGGAGCTGCCGTTCACAGTACCTTTTCCACGCTGCAACGCGGTCTTATATTGTTTTAAGGCTTCATTTGGGGTGAGGCCATATACAGAAATTTCCGGATTTGCTGCCGAAACGATAAAGTAATTTTGCAAGAAGCCGTTAGAATCAAGGACAGGTGTTAGCCAGCTCGCCTCTCCGTAAAAATTATAGAGGATTGGCATTTGGCCATGCCATTTCTTTTCAATAAATTTCTTTTCAATAATTTGTAAAGCCCCTTGTGAATCCATATAGGATTGATCCGGGTTTCCTGTATAGTAGGTCGCTTTCCCGGTTCTTGAGTTGGTTAGAGAGTAGCCAAGCATCGAGTCTACTCCCTCTTTTGGACTGGTGAAATCGGTGAAGTAATACATCACACCCTTTTCATCAAAAATGGGGCTGACATTTGCCTCGGTACCTTCATCTGAAGGAAGCTTTACATCCGATTTTCCAAATTTACTATTCCAAAATCCATGGATAAAGTTCCCAAAATAGCTATTTTGCAGACTTACTACCTCAGGTGATACGGCGCCGTCAATAAAATCGGGAACCTCTGATAAAGGATATTCTTTCGTTTCGCCACTCTTTGAATCAACGACTACAATTCCTTCTACATCAAAGCCATTACGTGCCGAAATAAATTTCCCGTAGGAACGAATATAAAACGGTTTTCCTTTGTCATCTATTTCTAACTGCACATCCCCATAAAAAATCTTCTTTGAATAGTTCATCCGAATATGGCGCTCAACATTTTTATTAAAGAAGGAGGATGGGGTGTACACCATTTCCGACTTGATGAATGTAGGATTTGCAGATGAATCTGTGGCGCTTAAGGAAAAATAACCTTGTGTTTGATCACCTTTCCACCATTTGAAAAATCCTGAGAATTCAACGGGGGCGATATAGACATAATCACCATCCACCTTTTGAATTTGTAAATTTCCAAGTTCATAATAACTTGTGTTCGGCACTTGGCCGAATGCTTTTTTCATTTTGTTCCGGGCAAATTGCGGCGGAACGCTGGCGGGTGTTTCTTTTTCATCGAAGGTCTTGATTTCTACCTTTTGATTCATTTCGGCAATTTCATATTTTTCATCAGCATTAAACATAAAGGCCGAAAGGAAATACACACCGATGATGAGACTAATAATGAATAATAGAGCCTTAGCCTTTCTTTCTGCCCCTTTTGATAGGATTGCTCCAGTAGCGGTAAGAAGGATGGCCAACGGCCAAAGGGTGGAGAAATTTCTATCAAAATTACTAAAATAATAGAAGGCAAAGACACAAGCCATCAGAATGATAACCACCGCTAGGATGACGCCAGTCTTTAGCGGTGTACTATCCTTTGTACTTTGCTTTCCATTTTTATAAATGGGTAATAGAATGAGAGCAGAAGCCATTCCAACTATCAGCGTAAATATGAATATGTTCCCCATAAAAATCTCCTTTTTTTCTTGACGTTCCGTGCTTAATGATAAATATACGAAATATCAAAAGAAAAGTTTCAAAATAAAAAAACGAGCCCTAGCGAGTTTCCTAAAGCTCGTTTTTATCATTTCCAATACAGCAATAAGAAAAAGGGTGTCAGGCACCAACTTCAAAAGATCGTTCTAATTCATCAATTAGTGAACCGACGAAGGCGACAGCCTTCTTGATTGGATCTGGTTTGGACATGTCGATACCTGCATGTTTTAGTAGTTCAAGTGGCTTCATGGTGCCTCCGGCCCGGAGCACTTCCAGCCATCTGTCTACGGCAGGCTGGCCCTCTTCTTGAATCATTTGGGCAACAGCGGTTGATGCTGTTAATCCTGCAGAGTAAGTGTATGGATATAGGCCCATGTAATAGTGGGGCTGACGCATCCACGTTAGGCATGCACCCTCATCGATTTCAACGGTGTCTCCCCAGAATTCAGAAAGAACAGCACCAGTCATTTCTGATAATGTTTTGGCAGTAAGGGCTTTGCCTTCCTCAGCGAGGGCATAGACTCTGCGTTGGTATTCGGCTTCAAGTAAATGGGTCACGAAATTATGATAATAGGTACCGAGCAGCTGAAGGATAACCCATCGGCGCATTTGCGTATCCTCATTTTTAGCAAGCAAGTGCTGGCCTAACAACATTTCATTCATCGTTGACGGTGCTTCAACAAAATACATGGAGGGACGGACATTCATAATCCGTTGGTTTTTATTCGCTAAAAAGAAATGCCCCGCATGCCCAAATTCATGGGCCAAAGTGAAGCAGCCGCGCATGTTATCCTGCCAGCTAATAAGGATGTACGGATGAGCACCATAAGGGCTGGAACAGAAAGCGCCTGTTGATTTGCCCACGTTATCTGCCCGATCAACCCAGCGCTCACGAAAGCCGCGTTCGATAATTTCACAGTATTCAGGGCCCATTACTTTTAAGGATTCCAAGATGATCTGGCTTGCTTCTTCATAGGTTGTTTCCGGATTGAAATCCGGATCCATTGGTGCCTTCAAATCACAGAAAAGCATTTGATCTAATCCTAAAACCTGTTGCTTTAATTGGGCAAAGCGCCGCATATGTGGTGCTAATTCTGTAAAAATAATATCGATTTGATTGTTATACATGTCTAATGTAACCTGTTGTGGTTCAAGCAGCATATGGGTGACCGACTCATACTTACGTAAGCGTGCAAGTGTAACTTGTTTATTTACCTCTGCAGCATACGCTGCTGCCATTGTATTTTTATACCGATTAAGCGATGAAACAAAGGAGTCGTAAGCCTTTCGCCGGACCGCTGTATCTGCTGAAAATTCATACCGATTTTCAAATAAAGCAAACGAAACAGGTAATTCGTTTCCGTTGGCATCTTGAATAGGTGCAAACGCCATATCGGCCAACTTGCTCATCTGATAGATCTGATAGGGGGCGCCTTGTAAATCGCCGAGCGCTGCCAGTGCTTCTTCCGTTTCAGGTAATAATTTATGTTTTTTCGTTTCTAGTAGCTCTCCTAAACTTTTCTTGAAAGCCCCAAGCTTAGGTTCTTCTCTTAGATATTTTTCAAGTGTAGCTTCTTCAAGTGCTAAGATTTCCGAATTGATAAAAGATAAGGCAGCAAAACTTTTTGTCCGTAGGGCGGAGAATTTCGCTGAATTCGCCTGATTTATCGGATCTGTGCTATCGGCTGATTGTTTTAAATTGGCAAATGTCGATGCCATAACCATTCGCATTGAATGCTGCTCCTGAGCAGACAAACATTCTAGTAATGCCTTTGCACTAGTATGTAATGTCCCTTTAAATTTGTTAAACTCCAAGATTTGATTCTCCATCACTTCACATTCTGTTTCCCATGCTTCCTCAGAAGAGAATAAATCTTTCAAATTCCAGGTTTGCTCTTCAGGAACCTCTGAACGAGTAAGACGTTGTTCAACCGTTTTTTTCATCACATGTTCCCCCTTGAAAATTTTCGTGTTACTAAATTTTATCATATGTTATTAAATATGTTATACTTTTCTGAAAAAGGGGGAGAGAGTATGGAAGAAACAGTAGTAAAAGCGATTCAAGATGAATATCCTGATGATTTTGCTTGGTGTTACGGCTGTGGCCGATTAAATGAAGCGGGACATCATTTTCGAACAGGATGGTATGGTGAACAAACGCTGTCGATTTATTCACCAGATCCTGAACATTTAGCATTGCCGGGCTTCGTCTATGGCGGGCTTGTTGCCTCGTTCATTGATTGCCACGGGACTGGCTCCGCATCGCTATTTCTTCATCGGAAAAATGGTCATGAACCAGGTGATGGGGCAGAGCCGCCCCGCTTTGTAACGGCATCCTTAAATGTGAACTTTTTGAAGCCGACCCCACATGGAGTACCCTTAAAGGCAGTCGGAACGGTCCAGGAAATCCATCCGAAAAAATTTAATGTAGTAACAGAGGTGTTTGCGAATGAAGTGTTGTGTGCACGCGGTGAAGTGGTTGCAGTCGTCATGCCAAGCACATTTTTGAAAAATGAATAACCACAACTAGCACCAAAAACCCTTAATCTATGTGATTAGGGGTTTTTTCTGCCTCATCTACTTGTCTGAAATATTCATCGACCAGCGCTTCTAACTGTTGAAGTTCCTTTTTGCAGTAGGAATGATCTTTCATCGAAGTTATAACGCTTCCAATTATGAATTTACGGGGGGTATTGGAGTGTAGTAATTCATCCTGGATAAATTCTAACAGCTCCAGATATTTCTCCTGTTCATCATGTGTAGGGATATTCTTTGAAATCAATTTTCTTAGCGTTCCAGATAGATGAAGAAGTTTCTCTTTAAATCCATGATTGTTGTTTGAATTAGTTGGCAGCCACTTTTCCAAAAGTGCTGGTTCAAGCAACTGATCACCGGATTCGGACACTTCTTCTACCATTTTTACTAATCGAGCGACACAATACCGAACCACGGGGCCAATTTTTTCACCTGTTTTATGCGCTTGGCGGTTATATTGAACATTATACTGCAAGAATCCCTGGAACATAACAGCACAGTCCAACAGAAATGGCTTTTTGTCTTCACCAAAAATATCTATGAACCTCAGATATAGCCATCTAAGTGAATTCAACCGGCTACGTTGAATAAATTGCCTAAGTTCCGTATCATTTGAAGCCATGACTTCTTCGTAAATGGCAATAAGCTTGTATTTTCTATTTGTCACCATTTGCATTTCAAGTTGTTTAATAAAAATTTCAAGATTGGCCGGGTCTTGACCAATCAATAAATCATTTCGTTCTTGATTCAGCTTCTTATAAACAGATTTATAAATACCAATTAATAACTCGGTTTTCGATGAAAAATAATTATAAAATGTTCCTTTAGAAATACCGCTGTAGTCTAAAATGTCCTGAATGGATGTAGCTTGATAGCCTTTTTCGATAAATAGTTGATGTGCCATTTTAATAACGTTCTGTTTGCGATTATACATAGAGTCACCTTACCATTATTTTGTACCCCTTGTATAAAATATACTACCTTATATAAGCCTGCATGACAAACCCATAAATTTGTAGATTTTTTTGATTGCCAAAACTAAACTGACAGTATATTATTATGTAATGATGAAATAGAGGTATAAAAAAATGGACTATCAGTTTAAGAGGGGGAAATGTAATGGATCAAACGATAAAACAGACTAATCGTCCGCCATATGGAATTCTTGCGGTTCTAATGATTGGCGCCTTTATTGCTATGTTAAACAACACATTATTAAACATTGCCTTACCGTCGATTATGAAGGACTTGGAAGTTGAAGCATCGACCGTTCAATGGCTTGCGACTGGGTTTATGTTAGTAAACGGAATCCTCATTCCAGCTTCGGCTTATTTAATTCAAAAATATACGGTGAGAAGATTATTTTTAGTTTCAATGGGATTATTTACAATTGGAACGATTCTTGCTGGGTTTGCTCATGTGTTTCCAATTCTGTTAACCGGACGGATGATACAAGGAGCGGGATCAGCCATCTTAATGCCGCTATTGATGAACGTGATGTTAGTCAGTTTCCCGGTGGAGAAGAGGGGAGCCGCAATGGGCGTATTCGGTTTGGTTCTCATGTTTGCTCCGGCAATTGGTCCGACGTTATCAGGCTGGTTAATTGAACATTATGATTGGAGAATGCTATTCCATTTTGTAACACCTATTGCGATTGTTGTGCTGTTAATTGGCTTTTTCTTATTGAAGGATAAAAAGGAAAAAGTCACTATTCATCTTGATTTTTTATCACTAGTGCTTTCAAGCATCGGATTTGGTGGAATCCTTTATGGGTTTAGTTCCGCAGGTAAAAAGGGCTGGGATAGTCCTGAAGTATATGGAACACTTGCAATTGGCGTTATTTCACTAGTTGTGTTTATTATGCGTCAATTAAAGCAAGAAAGACCGTTGTTAAATTTCAAGATCTATAAATATCCGATGTATGCCTTATCCTCCGTTATTTCGATGGTGGTGACGATGGCGATGTTTTCCGGAATGCTGTTAACACCGATCTATGTTCAAACGATTCGCGGAATTTCACCGCTGGATGCGGGCTTAATGATGCTGCCTGGGGCCATTTTAATGGCAATCTTGATGCCGATTACGGGAAAATTATTTGATAAGTTTGGCGGTCGTATATTAGCAATCATTGGTTTAACGATTACGGCGGTAACGAGCTACTATTTTAGTAAACTAACATTAGAAACAACCTATACACACTTAATTATTTTATACACCGTACGGATGGCGGGTATGTCAATGGTCAACATGCCGGTTTCAACTAATGGTCTAAACCAGTTACCAGCACGTTTTTATCCTCACGGTACTGCGATGAATAGCACCATGTCGCAGGTTTCCGGCGCTATTGGAACTGCACTTTTAGTTACAGTAATGTCAAACCGTACTGAAACACATGCAAAGGAAATTGGTGCAGCTGCCATGGCCCATTTGACGAAGCAGCCAACACCTGAGGTACTTGCAGAATTAAAGCAGCAAGTGATGATGAAGGCGATGTTAGAAGGGATTAACGATGCATTCTTAGTAACCGTTGGTATTGCGGCATTAGCGTTGATTCTTTCCTTCTTTATTAAACGGGCGAAACAAGCAGAAGATCCGAGTGAATTAAAGCCAGCTGAAAAAAATATAGCGGCAACATTTGCGGAAAGTTAATGTAAGGGATAGAGGTGACATTGTAGTCATCTCTATTTTTTTAGTATGGGTATCATTTGCTTTTTTACGAAAAAAAACTCATTATAATGAAGGAAGGAACATTAGGAGGATTTAAGATGTTAAAAGACCAACAATATGCAGAAAAAGATGACTCAACTCGATTTGCTGACGCTTATATTGAACGTTGTGACAAAGAAACAGAAAATATGATCAAGAATGAAACATCAGCATTTTTGACCGAATCACTTAACTACCTGAAAAAGCATAAAAATGAATTTGTCTATTTAGAATCAAAATGGTTTGACTTGGTGAATGTGGACTCCCTTTCAATGGAGGCGGATGATGTATTTGGTACATATGATGTGATGTTAGGGTTAAAGCTGCAGAAGAAATTCGAAATGGTTATAAAAGAACAGCTAAATGCCAATCTCCATGGTGATGAAGCGAAATTCGATTTAATCTTCAGTCATGAGGATGGTCTTTGGAATTTGAATTTTGCTTTAAATTATGTTGAAGGATTTAATGAAGACATGACAATGAATGAGGCTTTTCAGTTAATTTACCATTTCCTGTTTAAACTGGTCGATGCAGTTAAAGGGATAAATAGTTAAAAAAGTAAAAACCTACCAGCAGATGTGGCTGAGTAGGTTTTTATTTTTTCCAAGGAAAAGGAATCATGTAAAAAAATTATTTAATCGAGTTTTTTTTACAAGTTTTTCATTTTGGTTGTGATAAATTGAGGGAGAATTCAGAAAAGTGTACAAGAGAAAGGGAACAACTCCAAGAAAATGTTTTTTACATAGTGGTTAATGAAAAGCGTGTATCATTTTACAGGTTGTTAGGTGTATTGCCCATATACTGTCTGTAAAATGGAAGTTAAGTGCACGAATTTTCTGCAAAAATGCCAAATAGGAGGCAGGTGGTAATGTAAAGCTCAATCTATAAATCTATTTTGTTAAGCGCTTTCATTCTGTTTTAAGAATTATAAACCATTCATAATTGAAGGAGGGCTTCTCTTTGGCGAATGAAAAAATGCAGCGTATTTCCATAACCGAACTTGAAAGGAATTTTTTAGAAGTGGAGCGGGGGCTAACTAACCAAGAAGCTGTTGAAGAATCGAACCGATGCCTCTATTGCTATGATGCCCCTTGTATTAAGGCTTGTCCCACTGGAATCGATATTCCAACCTTTATTAAAAAAATTGCCTCAGGAAATCTATTAGGCTCTGCTAAAACGATTATGTCCTCCAATCCTGTTGGCGCCAGCTGTGCGCGGGTTTGTCCAACAGAGGAGCTCTGTGAAGGAGCTTGTGTCCTCAACCATTCTACTAAACCGATTATGATTGGCAATTTGCAGCGATACGCCACTGATTGGGCGATAAAAAATGAACAAACTCTTTTTCAACCGGGAGAATCAAATGGAAAAACTGTTGCCGTGATTGGCGGTGGCCCTGCGGGATTATCTGCCGCAAGGGAACTGGCAAGATTGGGCTACGATGTGACCGTTTTTGAGGCTTCTGAGAAAGCTGGGGGCTTAAATACGTATGGGATTGTATCTTTTAGGCTTCCTCAGTCAATATCCTTCTGGGAAGTCGAACAGGTTGAAAAATTGAATGTAAATATTAGAACGAATACCGTCGTTGGAAGAGATATCTCTGTTGAAGAAATAATGGGCAATTTCGATAATGTTGTCTTAGCGGTCGGTATGGCGCATGTTCCGAGCCTCGGCATTGAAGGTGAAAACTTAGAAGGAGTCTATGATGCGATTGAATTCGTGAAGGCAACAAAAAGTGGTCAGTTATCAAAGGACTTTGTCGGCAAACGGGTAGTTGTCATTGGTGCCGGAAATACCGCTATTGACGGGGCGACCTGTTCGGTGCGCTTAGGAGCAGATAACGTCAAGATTTTATATCGGAGAACGGAAGAAGAAATGACCGCCTATGATTTTGAATATGAATTCGCGAAACAGGATGGGGTTGAATTCCGCTGGTTAACGGCCCCGAAAAGGATTGTCGGTGATGAAACCGGACAAGTAACGGGGATAGAGTGTATCAAAATGCAACTCGGTGAGCCTGAAAAGGATGGCAGACGGAGACCTGTTGCAGTTGAAGGTTCTGAATATGTGCTTCCTGTTGATGCGGTAGTTAAAGCAATTGGCCAAACAAGGCACCTTGCGCTAATTGAGGCGTTTGGTCTTCAGCATGAAGGCGGTGTCGTTAAAGTCGAACAAGGAACGCTTCAAACCTCCAATCCCAAAATATTTGCTTGTGGTGATGTGGTTTTTGGAAAGGGAAAAGGAGACGCAATGGTTGTAACCGCTGCCCAGCAAGGTAAAGATGTGGCCTATGCAATTCATAAGCACTATTCGGCAGTCGGGGCAGCAAATTAACTCTATTAATCTGTGAATGACAAAGGGGGAAAAAAGATGGCTGATTTACGTATTAATCTTGCGGGAATTAAATCTCCTAATCCATTCTGGCTGGCATCTGCACCACCTACAAATTCGGGCTATCAAGTTCAACGGGCCTTTGAAGCCGGCTGGGGCGGAGCAGTTTGGAAGACATTGGGCGATCCAATCTTGAACGTATCTTCCCGATTTGCTGCGATTAGTTTTAACGGACAAAGGGTTGCTGGTTTTAATAATATTGAGCTCATTACCGACCGTCCGTTGGAAGTAAATTTAAAGGAAATCTATGAAACAAAAAAGCGATTTCCGAACCACGCAATTATTGCCTCGTTAATGGTCGAGCCTAAGCAGGAAAAGTGGCATGAAATTGTCAAACGAGTGGAGGATGTCGGGGTTGACGGACTTGAGTTGAACTTTGGCTGTCCCCACGGAATGGCGGAGAGGGGTATGGGGGCTGCTTCCGGGCAGGTGCCAGCCCTGGTTGAGCGTCAAACATACTGGGTAAAAGAAGTCGCAAAGACACCTGTGATTGTTAAACTAACGCCGAATATAACAGATATTACTGCAACTGCCGAAGCAGCTTGTAATGGCGGGGCGGATGCAATTAGTATGATTAATACAATTAATAGCTTAATGGGAGTGGATCTTGATTCGTGGAATACCATTCCGCATGTGGCCGGAAAAGGGGCACATGGTGGTTATTGTGGTCCAGCGGTTAAACCGATTGCCCTAAATATGGTCGCAGAGTGTGCAAGACATCCGCATATTAATGTGCCGATTTCTGGTATTGGTGGTATTTCTAATTGGCAGGATGCCGTCGAATTTATGTTGATGGGCGCGACGGGTGTTCAGATCTGTACTGCCGCCATGCACCATGGTTTCCGGATTGTCGAGGATATGATTGAGGGGCTAAGTAATTATCTGGATCAAAAAGGAATTGCCTCTGTTTCAGAAATTATCGGAAAATCTGTTCCGAGGTACTCGGATTGGGGTAACTTGGATTTGAATTACAATATCGTCGCCAAAATCAATCCCGATGTATGTATCAACTGCAATAAATGTCATATTGCCTGTGAGGACACATCCCATCAATGTATTGATATGCTGACAGATGCTAATGGAAAAAGCTATCTAAAGGTGCGGGAAGAAGATTGCGTCGGCTGTAATTTATGTTCGATTGTTTGCCCGGTTGACGGGGCGATTGACATGGTAGAAGCAGCCAGGGAGCTTGCGCCAATGACGTGGAATGAGCGGCAAGCCGCTTTAAGTGTAGCAGTAGAATGCAAAGCAGATGTTACCAAATAAATGTAGTAGAATTGGAGGAACACAATGATGAAAAAGATTATTAAAAACGGTACAATCGTCACCGCTTCGGACACGTATCAGGCAGAAATATTAATTGAAGACGGAAAAATAACGCAAATTGGTGCGAATCTATCAGCTCTTGGAGCAGAGGTCATAGATGCGAAAGGCTGTCTTGTTTTTCCAGGGGGAATTGACCCTCATACCCACTTAGACATGCCATTTGGCGGAACGGTAACAAAGGATGATTTTGAATCGGGGACCATTGCTGCTGCCTTTGGCGGCACAACTACGGTCATTGACTTCTGTTTAACCAATAAAGGGGAGCCGCTTAAAAATGCGATTCAAATCTGGCATGACAAATCGAAGGAAAAGGCGGTCATTGATTACGGCTTCCACTTAATGATTTCGGAAATCAATGAGGATGTTCTGAATGAACTTCCACAGGTAATTAATGAAGAAGGCATTACCTCATTCAAAGTATTTATGGCCTATAAAAATGTCTTCCAAGCAGATGATGAAACGTTATTCCGTACTCTCATTTCTGCCAAAGAACATGGCGCATTAGTCATGGTTCACGCGGAAAACGGGGATGTCATTGATTATTTAACGAAAAAGGCCCTTGAAGAAGGGAAAACTGAACCCATTTACCATGCGCTAACTAGACCGCCTGAATTAGAAGGCGAAGCGACAGGCCGCGCGGCAAAGCTTACCGGGCTGGCAAATTCCCAGTTATATGTTGTCCACGTTTCCTGTGCCGATGCGGTGGAAAAAATCACCGAGGCACGCAGTAAAGGCTTTGATGTATGGGGTGAAACATGTCCGCAATATTTAGTCCTTGACCAAAGTTATTTAGAAAAAGAGAATTTTGAAGGTGCCAAATACGTCTGGTCACCACCATTACGTGAAAAGTGGAATCAGGAAGTTCTTTGGAACGCGTTAAAGAGCGGGCAGCTACAGACCCTCGGCTCCGATCAATGTTCATTTGATTTTAAAGGGCAAAAGGATTTGGGCCGGGATGATTTTACAAAAATTCCGAATGGTGGTCCGATTATTGAGGATCGATTCTCGATATTGTTCTCTGAAGGGGTGAAAAAAGGACGGATTAGTCTTAATCAATTTGTGGACCTAACTTCTACACGTGCAGCTAAGTTGTTTGGCTTATTTCCGAATAAAGGAACAATTGCCATTGGTGCTGATGCTGATCTTGTCATTTTCGACCCAAATATGGAACGAGTGATTTCGGCAGAGACCCATCATATGGCCGTTGATTACAACGCTTTTGAAGGGATGAAAGTGACAGGTGAACCTGTTTCTGTTTTCGTGCGCGGGGAATATGTTGTCCGCGATAAACAGTTTGTAGGGAAACCAGGATCCGGTCACTATTTGAAGCGGGCAAAATATCGCAGTAACACGCCATTAGTACAAGGCGAAACACTATCCATTTAACTAATTTTCTTAGCTTTGATCCAGCATCATTTGAACTACTCCTGCAATTGTTCGGACCCATTTAGGCAATTGCCGTTTTTTAAATTGAAATGTTGATGTCGGTTTTGAATTTTGGAATGTAAAATTCTTGTTAATTTAACCGAAATGGAGTGTTCATATGAAAAATAGCCATTTAAAATCACCTGATTTATTGCCAATTCATCAAAAGGATCGAAAAATTACTAAATTAGGTTTTTCCTTTATGTGGGTAGGAATGTGCGTGGTTCTAGCTGCATTTGCCATCGGGGGTTCAGGGGTTATGTCATTATCCCTGCCCTGGGTTATTCTGGCAACAATCATTGGAAGCCTTGCAATTGGGTTTTTCATCTCCTTAATTGCTGACATTGGGATTGAGCATGGATTGTCCTTTCCGGTTTACATGAGAGCTCCCTTTGGAACAATTGGTACCCATATTCCCTCGATTACCCGCGGTGTGACCGCATCGATGTGGTTCGGTATTAATACTTATTTCGGGGCAACAGCAATGAACGGCATCTTAAATATTTTATTTGGCTTTGATAATTGGTTTGTCTGCTTTCTCATTTTTGCGGTGGTTCAGTTGATTAACACCGCTTTAGGGATTAAATCCATTGAACGTTTTGCTGATCTGGCTGCACCTGTTATTATCTTAATCTCGTTATGGATGTATTCGTCATTATCAGATCAAGCTGCAGAAGCCGGAAGAGACATATGGAGCTGGGCGGAATCCCCAGTTACCGGAGGTGCTGCCTTTACTGCGTTTTTAGTCGTCATTTTCAGTAATATGGGCTTTTGGGCAACATTAAGTGCCGATATTCCAACGATCTCCCGGTTTATTAAGGCACCGGCAAATGAAAAGAACTGGTTCAAACGGAATAAGAGTTCATTGATTGGGAACATGATTGCGATGCCATTAACCCAAACCTTTATGATCATTATTGGTGCTGTGGCCTATATTGCCGTCTTAAATTACGATCCTGTTGTTGCCCTTCAAGAGTCCGCTGGTGGTTTTATCCTGGCCATTCTATTGCTCATGATTGTTTTAGCCCAATGGTCAACCAATACGGCGGCCAATGTTGTCCCTGCTGCGACCATTTTCTCAAACGTAGGAGGTCCTAAGTTCCCGTTTTGGGCCGGTGTTATTACAGCCGGTATTGTTGGAACGGTCGTTCAGCCATGGACATTATTTGATGTTATTATTCCCATTTTGCTTTTTGTTGGTGGGATATTATCAGCAATTGTCGGTATTCTGTTTGCCGATTATTATTTGATTCGTAAGCGGCGCGTGAATGTTCCTGAATTATACGAGGATCATGGACAGTATAAATACCTTGGCGGCGTGAATGTGGCCGGGTTTATTGCCTGGATCATCGGGGGAGTTGCTTCCTATTTTGTTCCGGAATATGGATTTTTAGTAGGTTTCGTCGTTGGTGCAGGAATTTATTATGTCCTAGGAAAATACTGGTGGTTCAATAAGTATCTTCAAGCAGAGATTGAGGACCCAAGTGATGAAAAATATTTAGGCATTTCGGTTGGCCGTGATTGGGTTATTGAAGATCATGCATATGAGCCTATTGCCGGAGAAATCCCAACAAATGTGGATTTATAATTAATTAGAATAGGTGTGTGATAGAATGTCAGATTACCAACAATATCTCGATGAACGAGACAAAATTGATTTTCTCCTTCAAAAAGGCTGCCGTATTAGCGGGGTAAGAGAACATTTGAATGGGGCTTCCGTTGATTTTTTACATCCAAATGGAAATGTAACCGAAACACTTCTGATTGGAACAGCTAATGGCCGGAAGTATTTTTCGCATCTATTAATTAATCAGAAACAGGCAAACAGTTAAGTGATATCTTGGTTAAAGGATTGGTTTATGGGCCAATCCTTTTCTAACCTAAAATTCAGGGGAGAACCAAACATATGAAGGAACATTTTCAATTAACGGTGGCAGATATTATTAAACGGAAACACTTTGAACAAGCAATGGTAATTGCGGGAAATGGAGGCATTCAGCGTAACGTCAAATGGGTTCATGTGGTCGAGGTTACGAGTATACGAAATCTATTAAATGGAAATGAGCTCATATTATCAACCGGAGTTGCCTGGAAGGATAATATGAAGTTATTTGTTTCTATGGTAAAGGAATTTATCGAAAACAACGCAGCTGGATTATGTCTTGAATTGGGAACATACCTAGCTGATGTTCCCGATGAGGTAATTGAAATCGCCAACGCGCATCAATTCCCGATCATTATTTTTCAAAATGAAGTGCCGTTTGTTGAAATCACACAAGATATCCATTCGGTCATCATTAATCAGCAATATCAGAAAATTTCTGATTTGGAAAATTATTCACAGAGCTTAAATAAACGGCTGTTAACGATTGAAACGTATGAAGATATCCTCCAGTTTATCTTTTCTGCATTGGACGTCCAAATCATTTTTCGACAGAAAAACCAGGAGTATGAATTTGTCCCGGAAATTAGCTTTCCTGAACAAGACTCTATTATCCACCAACTTGAGGAGGCAAAGACCCAGGCCTATGATCATATTGCTTCAACTCCCATCTTTTTGTTCGGACAGGAGTATGCCGAATTGTTCATCTATTCAAAGGAAATTCCAATAAGTGAATTTGAATTATTGATTTTAGACCGGACAGCGACCGCCCTAGCTCAGCATTTATTACGAGATTTGTATGTCGAGGAAAAAAAGCGTGTGGAAGAATTTGAATGGCTTCATGGCTGGCTGGACGGTGAACATTCCGTTGAGAACATTCATGAATACTTGACAGAGAATGGATTGAAGGCAAAAACGAATGAAGCTGTCGTTTTGATCACCAAACAAATCCCAATGAGCGATAAAGGAAGTCAAGATGGGACCTACATGAAATTATTATTTCGATCTGTCTTCGAACAGAATGGTTTCGCTGTCTTTTTCGTTGAAAAAAGTAGGGAAATGATCTTTATTCTTCTGAATAATCGTGCCAAAAAGAATGTAAAGGAACGAATAAAAAAAGCCATTGAATCCATCCAAGACTCAGAGTTTATCCGGAAACAAACTGCAGGGAAATTTATGATTGCAGCTGGGAAATTAATTCCTTCCATTAGTGACGTACATAAGAGTTATCAGACAGCGAAAGAGACCTTAAGAATTCAACAAAAAATGACGAATAAACAAATTTATTATTTTTACGAGGATTTGCATTTATATCGACTTATTTCTCAAATGAGTAAACATACTGATCTACAGGAGCTCGCATCAGAATATCTACATCCAGTTATTCAATATGATAAAAAATACAACGGAAAACTCCTAGAGACTTTAAAGGCTTATTTAGAATGTAACGGTTCAAAACAGGAAACGTCCAATAAGTTATTTATTGTTAGGCAAACTCTGTACCATCGCCTGCAAAAGCTTGAAAATCTATTGGGTGAAGACTTTATGGGACATGAGAAACGGGTAGCAATTGAATTTATGTTACTTGTACATGATTATTTAGCAACAGCTAAGCCAAATAACGTCTTCGAAGCCAAGTAAGATTTTGATTCTAGTAAAATGACTATATGTAAAATGAATGTTCAGAATGTCGCAGAATTGCTACTAGTTATTTAACATTTTGTCTAATGAAAGCGTTTTAGAGATGAGAGATAATGGGGTTATAAGGATTTTTTTAGTGCTAATCCAAACTTAAAAAACTAGGGGGTTTTTGCATGAGTGTGACCAAAAAGGAAACGGCCGTGTTGAAAAATTTTATTAATGGGGAATGGGTGAATTCGGGTAGTGGGCAAACACTGGACGTCCCCAATCCGGCCACTAATGAAGTGATTACAAAGGTTCCAGTTTCATCCAAAGAAGATGTCGATCTAGCTGTATCAGCGGCAAAGGAAGCATTTAAAAAGTGGAAAAACGTCCCGGTTCCCAAACGTGCAAGGATTCTCTTTAAATATCATTACCTGTTAACCGAAAACCATGAAGAATTGGCCAAGCTCATTGTTCAGGAAAATGGCAAAGCCTACAAGGAAGCATATGGGGAAGTGCAGCGTGGAATTGAGTGTGTCGAATTTGCCTCCGGTGCACCAACCTTAATGATGGGTGAAACGTTATCGGGAATTGCCGAAAATATCGACTCTGAAATGTTTCGATATCCATTGGGCGTTGTCGGTGGGATTACTCCATTCAATTTTCCGATGATGGTGCCGTTATGGATGTTCCCGCTCGCTGTTGCCTGTGGAAACACGTTTGTATTAAAGCCTTCTGAACGGACGCCAATATTGGCTAACAGATTAGCTGAATTATTCTTAGAAGCAGGTGCACCAAAAGGGGTATTAAATGTCGTCCACGGTGCCCACGATGTCGTAAATGGATTATTGGAGCACAATGACATCGCGGCAATTTCGTTTGTAGGTTCTCAGCCAGTTGCTAAATATGTTTATGAGCGGGCTGCAGCGGGAGGAAAACGGGTTCAAGCCCTTTCAGGTGCAAAAAACCATCATATTGTCATGCCTGACGCCGATTTGGATAAAGCGGTTCAGCATGTTCTTAGTTCCACGTTTGGAAGCGCGGGGCAGCGCTGTATGGCTTGCAGTGCCGTAGTAGTTGTCGGTGATAATGAACCATTTGTTGCAGCGCTTAAGAAAGCATCCGATAACCTTATTGTCGGGAATGGAATGGATGATGAGGTGTTATTGACACCCGTTATTCGCAAAGAACACCGTGATAGAGCACTTGGCTACATTGAAAAGGGGATTGCAGAAGGGGCTGATTTAATTCGGGATGGACGCCGGGAGATGGCTGAACTTACAGAAGGGAATTTCTTAGGCCCAACGATTTTTGATCATGTGACTGCTGATATGACCATTGCCAAGGAGGAGATCTTTGCTCCGGTATTAAGTCTGCTTCGTGCCAAGGACTTAGATGAAGGGTTGGACTATATCCGTAAATCAAGGTTTGGCAACGGAGCAACCATTTATACGAACGATGCGAAAGCCGCCCGCCAATTCCGTGAAGAAGCAGATGCAGGCATGCTTGGGATTAACGTCGGCGTACCGGCAACCATGGCCTTCTTCCCGTTCTCAGGCTGGAAAGACTCCTTCTACGGAGACCTCCACGTCAACGGCAAAGACGGACTAAACTTCTACACCAGAAAGAAAATGATCACCTCCCGTTTTGACGCATAAGCATAGAAGAAAAGTGATTAATGGTGTCAGGCACCAATTATAATATTGGAGGGATGAATATGGTGCAAACTAGTGGGCAGCAGGAGACGTTGTTGGCGCAGGATGATCAGTATGTTTGGCATTCGATGAAGCCTTATAATCCGAAGGCGACGATTGTTGCCACGAAGGCGGAGGGGTCGTGGGTAACAGATGCTGATGGGAAGCGCTATTTGGATGCAATGGCAGGTCTGTGGTGTGTGAATGTTGGCTACGGAAGGACTGAGCTGGCAGAGGCGGCCTATGAGCAATTAAAAGAGATGGCCTATTTCCCTCTATCGCAAAGCCACGTTCCTGCGATTAAACTAGCAGAAAAATTGAACGAAATGCTCGGTGATGACTATGTCATCTTCTTCTCCAACAGCGGCTCTGAGGCAAATGAAACTGCCTTTAAAATCGTAAGGCAATACCACCAGCAGAAGGGCGAGCCTAACCGCTATAAAATCGTCTCACGTTACCGGGCATATCATGGCAATTCCATGGGTGCTCTTGCCGCAACAGGTCAGGCGCAAAGGAAGTACAAGTATGAGCCTCTCGCTCCTGGGTTTATCCATGTCTCACCGCCAGATTCTTACCGTGACGACACGAATGTTGCCGATCCGACTGAATTGTCTTCCGTAAAAGAAATTGACCGAACCATGACGTGGGAGCTAAGCGAAACAATTGCTGCGATGATTATGGAGCCCATCATTACCGGCGGCGGCGTCCTCGTACCACCTGATGGTTATATGAAGGCAGCAAAAGAGGTTTGTGAAAAACATGGTGCCCTCCTAATCGTTGATGAGGTCATCTGCGGGTTCGGACGCACGGGGAAGCCTTTTGGCTTTATGAACTACGGTGTAAAGCCGGATATCATCACAATGGCTAAAGGCATCACAAGCGCGTATTTACCACTTTCAGCAACCGCAGTCCGTAAAGACATTTATGAAGCATTCAAAGGATCGGAGGAGTATGATTATTTCCGCCACGTCAATACGTTTGGCGGAAATCCGGCCGCCTGTGCATTAGCATTGAAGAACCTTGAAATTATGGAAAAGGAAAAATTATTTGACCGTTCCAGAGATCTTGGCGATCAACTGCTAAATGACTTAACGAACCTGCTTCAGGATCATCCGTATGTCGGTAATATCCGCGGGAAGGGTTTATTAATTGGGATAGAACTTGTAAAGGATAAAACGACGAAGGAACCATTGGATACAGGACTAGTCAATCAAGTCATTGCCAGCTGTAAGCAGGAAGGCATTATCATAGGAAAAAATGGGGCAACAGTAGCCGGTTATAGCAATGTTTTAACCCTGGCACCTCCGTTAAATATCGAACAGACTGACTTGCAGTTAATCATTAAGACGTTGAAAGAATCACTATCTACATTACTATAATGATAAAAATGACACTCGCAAACTTGAATTTGCGGGTGTTTTTTTAGTTGAATAATCGACACTGAAAAAGATGCACTGTATACTGAAACATAGGTTTAAACTACAAGACTTCACAGTGATAGTTCATTTCAAATTCGATAACTTAAGAAAATAAGGTGAAAATATATGGCGGATGAAAAAATTTCGCGCTTGGTAGATGTGGCTAAAATGTACTACCAACTGGATTACAGCCAACAGGAAATTGCGCAAAGGTTAGGAATATCCCGCCCAACTGTCTCAAGACTTCTCGTCCAGGCTGTTCAAGAAGGGATCGTTCAAATAAAGATATGTGACCCTGCAGAAGATGTTCTTGAATTGGGAAGACAAATCAAGAAAAAATTTCAATTAAAGCACTGTATTGTTGCCCCGATACCGGAATATGATGATGAGCTGATTAAAGAGAAACTTGGAGAAGTCTCCGCAGAATACTTACACAATATTGTGCAAAGCGGAGATACCATTGCGATTACATGGGGGACAACTCTTTTTCAACTCGTAAAAAAACTGCAGCCCAAGAATGTTAAAGATGTTACCGTTGTCCAGTTGAATGGCGGGGTGAGTTATTCAGAATCAAACACCTATGCATCAGACATCGTCTATGGGCTGGCAAGTGCCTTTAATACGACCCCGCATTTCTTGCCAGTTCCGGCAGTAGTGGATCACATTCTAGTGAAACAAGCCATTGTTGCCGATAGGCATGTAAAAAAAATCCTGGAACTAGGTAAGCGCGCAAATATTGCGATTTACACAGTTGGGGAGCCTGGTGACCAATCAACCCTCATGCAAGCAGGGTATTTTTTAGACAATGATATCGAAATATTAAAATCTAATCATACGGTCGGTGATATATGTTCAAGATTCATCAACATCGATGGGAGTATCAGTCATCCAGCTTTAAATGAGCGCACCATCGGGATTGAACTTTCGGATTTAGATGAAAAAGAATATGGCATCCTCATTGCGGGAGGGAACACCAAAATTGATGGTATTTACGGGGCACTATGGGGCCGACATACCAATGTTCTGATTACCGACCAATATACAGCCAAGGCTTTACTTGATATGTAGATGCGTGAAGCAGTTGAATAGAGATAGAAGCTTACATCATTAAAGGAAGAGATTCATGACAAATACAGTAACCTACATAAAAGAATGGCAGCAGGCACTGCAAAGTGAAATCATCCATTTAAAAAAATACGGCAGTAACAAATTTAGTGTTTCAAATGGAAGGTTGCTATCGAGCGACGGCTCGTCTAGCTATTATTTTGATACCGCCTTTTCATTACGAATTCCCGTTGGATCTTCGATTCGTCTGGAATGGGGCGGCATGAAACAAAGTGGACGTGTGCTTTCTTCAGAAGGAAAAGGTGTGATGATTGCCCTCGAGAAATCCTTCGGAGACCTAATCCCACAGGCCTTTCTTTTTCACGATCCATGGGAGCTGCTTGAACACCTTATCCAACGACTGGATGATATCAAAAAAAATAAACAAAAACGGTTACGGGTAAAAAAATTAATGGATCCTTCAATGCCGGCAAAGCATCCAGATGAAAAAATAAAGAGCAATATCCACGAGTTAGTTTTACGTTCAAAATACAATCCGGTAACATTTGTTTGGGGGCCGCCCGGAACAGGGAAAACCTACACATTGGCGCGGACCGCGGCAAATAAATATTTTCAGGAAAAGCGGATCCTTATTTTATCGCACAGCAATCAAGCAGTGGATGTCCTAATCGCTGAAATTTCTACTTTTATTAAAAAGAAAAACCGCTTCCATGAAGGGGATGTTCTTCGCTATGGTTCAAATACTGGAGAGCAATTCGCAAATCATGAGGCGATCACCACGACACAACTGCTCCTAAAACAAGATCCACATTTGGCGGAGGATAAAAAGAAATTAATAGAAGAACGACATCATCTGAAGCAAGATTTAGCTCGTTCTTTTAGCAAAAGGGACACCGATCAATTGCTGGAGCTGGAGACGAAGATTGCCAGACTCCTTGACAAAATTCGCCAAAAGGAAATTCAGTTTGTAAAGGATGCGTTTGTTGTCGGATCAACACTGGCAAAAGCAGCGAGCGACCCGGCGATCTATGAAAAGGAATTTGACTTGGTTATTCTAGATGAAGCAAGCATGGCTTATGTGCCGCAGGCTGCATTCGCTGCATCACTCGGGAAACGGGTCATTATTTGTGGTGACTTTAAACAGTTACCGCCGATTGCTTCTTCAAGGGATTCTTTGGTCACAATGTGGCTAAAGGAGGATATTTTTCACCGGGCAGGTGTAGCCGATTGGGTGGAGAACGGGAAACTCCATCCTCATTTATTTTTATTAAAAGAACAACGGAGAATGCATCCGGATATTTCTGCCTTCACGAATCGGTACGTCTACCATTCCCTTGTAGGTGATCATGAAAGTGTTTTTAAAAGCAGAAATACCATCGTCGCAAAAGCGCCGTTTCCAGACCGGGCATCCGTTCTGGTGGATACGAGCTATTCCGGCACCCATTGCATGAATGAGAGGGCATCCCATTCTCGAATGAATATTTGGCAGGTGTTATTGTCGTTTCAACTCATTCATGAATCGTATTTAAGTGGATTACGTTCGATCGGATATGTTACACCCTATCGTGCCCAGGCCAATTTAATGGAGCTAGTTCTCGAGGATTTATACGATATGGAACGATCCACAGCTGATATTATTGCAGCGACCGTCCATCGATTCCAAGGCAGTGAGCGTGATGTCATGGTGTTTGATACCGTCGATGGGGAGCCGCAAACTCGTGCAGGCATGCTGTTAACGGGAAATGACAGCGAACGATTGATCAATGTTGCGATTACAAGAACAAAGGGAAAGTTTATTCATGTTAGTAACGGGTCCTTTATCCGCAAGCACGTATATAACGGAAAAACACTTAGACAGCTTGTGGAGCATCATGAAAGGCATCAGCAAACGATTGAAACAAGGGAAATTGGAACCTGGATTAGGAATCAGCATCCGAGATTACAATGGATGCATGCAAGAAAACTTGAAAAAGTATTCCAAGATGTAGCTGTGGCGAGGTCCTCTATTGTTATCTCTTTACCATCGCAAACTGTTCTTTCGCCGCAATGGCAGGGGACGTTACTCAATCGAAATAAACGGGTAAAATTAACCGTATTATCCGCAGAAGATTGGCTTGAGCTTCAGCCGGATTATCGGCTGGATGAAAACTTATCGTTTCCGTTTATTATCATTGACCAGCAGCTGCTGTGGTTGGGGTTGCCGATAGAAGGAACTCGTATAACCAAGCCTCCCTTTATTGCAGCAAGGCTTGATTCGGAGAAGGTATCCGAATTCTTTTTGGATCAATTTTTAAAAAAAGAGTAGGAATGGCAGTTTTTTCTGCTATTTCTACTCTTTTTGAATGAAAGCCTGGTTATTGGAGATGATAAATTTGTTAGTTTGGAATTTACTTTTTCTATAAAAAGGAGACTTGGGAATGACAAACGTAAAATTAGCCGTCATTTATTACAGTATGGGCGGAACGAATTATCAGCTTTCACAATGGGCTGCAGAAGGTGCAAAGGAAGTTGGGGCTGAAGTGAAGGTGTTAAAAGTGCCAGAACTTGCACCACAATCTGTGATAGAAGGAAATCCCGGCTGGAAAGCACATGTGGAAGCAACTTCACATGTGCCCGAGGTCAAATTAGAGGATATTGAGTGGGCTGACGCCATTATCTTTAGTGTTCCGACTCGATTTGGCAATATGCCGGCGCAAATGAAGCAATTCCTTGATACTTGCGGCGGTCTTTGGTTTAACGGTAAGACCGTGAATAAAGTGGTGAGTGCGATGTCCTCTGCGCAAAATTCGCATGGTGGTCAAGAGGCAACCATTTTATCATTGTATACTTCCATGTACCATTGGGGAGCGATTGTCGCAGCACCAGGCTATACCGATCCTGTTATCTTTGGTTCTGGGGGAAATCCTTACGGAACAAGTGTAACAGTTGGTCAAGATGGAAAAATGATTGAAGATGTAGAAGCAACGGTTAAGCACCAGGCAAAACGGACGGTAACTGTAGCTGAATGGGTGAAAAAGGCAAATCAATAATCATGTTAGGGCTGGCTAGGGAGACCTAGTTGGCTCTCTTTTTGTAAATTTTCAAATAATTCTATTGACATTTTTTCATTTTCTATGGATAATCAAAGGAAATTATCAAATGTAAACGGTAAGGGATTAGTAAATCATTGGCATGTGTAAGAGAGTGAAACCCATTGGCTGAAAGGTTTCTCACGGAAAGATGATTGAACCTGCCCTGTGAATACTGCTTATGAAAACATAAGCCGTTCCCCTCGTTACGGGTTCAAGTGGGTGTTGATGCACCAATAAAGGTGGTACCGCGGAAACGATTCTTCCGTCCTTTTTTTAAGGACGGAGGAATCGTTTTTTATTGTCCTTTTCTTGATCATGGTGGCACATAAATTTCTCTTAATTTTGTAAAGAAAGGTTCGAATGGAAATGAAAAAACAGCTTGTGGTGGTGAAAATTGGGAGTAGCTCGCTTACCAATGCGTCGGGAACGATTTCTGAAGAGAAAATCCGTGATCATGTGGAGGCACTCGCTTTTTTAAAAAGTGAGGGGAATGAGGTCATTCTGATTTCATCCGGTGCAATTGCAGCAGGATTTGGCTCGCTGGGCTATCCAACGCGTCCAAAAAGTACGGCAGGTAAACAAGCGGCAGCGGCTGTTGGGCAAGGGCTGTTAATGCAACAGTATATTCAGCTGTTTAAAGAGTTTGCTATGGTACCGGCGCAAATCTTATTAACTCGTGAAGATTTTTACAGCCAGACTCGGTTTCAAAATCTTTTTTCAACAATCCACGAGCTGCTTCAAAGAGGCATTTTGCCGATTATTAATGAGAACGATTCTGTATCAATTGAGGAATTAACCTTTGGGGATAACGATTTGCTTTCAGCCCTTGTCAGCGGTTTTTTGCATGCCAATGCCTTACTTATTTTAACGGACATTAATGGGCTTTATGATGGCAACCCGAAGGTTTCTCGTGAGGCAAAAAAGTTTAATTTTATTCCGGAGGTTTCGGAAGAATTGCTTGCTGTTGCTGGTGAAAGTGGTTCTTCCGTTGGTACCGGTGGCATGAAGTCGAAATTGTTGGCAGCAAAAAAAGCCCTGTCCCTCGGTGTTAGTGTCTTTGTCGGAACCGGTAGCGGCAAGGAAAAATTAATGGATATTTTAGCCGGAAAAGGCGATGGAACTTATATTGGCGGCCCATTTCAAACGCAAATGCAGATGAGAAAGCAATGGATTGCCTACCATTCACAGGTTGGTGGCGTCATCGAAATTGATGATGGTGCGGAAAAGGCTATTGTTTTTCATGGTAAAAGTTTACTGCCTGTCGGTGTCACGAATGTCATTGGTGAGTTTAATGCCCTTGATGTCGTAGTGGTTAGAAACCAAAAAGGGAAAACGGTTGGAAAAGGACAGATTTACTATTCTTCTAAAGATTTATTACGGGTAAAGGGTTTACCAAGTGAACAATCGAAAGGCTATTCAATAAACCAAAAAGCAGAAGTGATTCATCGTGATAATTGGGTCACCATGCCAAAGGAGTGATTGTGGGATGAGCGAGTTAATAGAAAAGGCCAGTAAATTAAATAAAGCGGCAAAACATATGGGGATGCTTTCTGCGGTTGAGAAAAACGCGGCATTGGCGAAATTGGCTGACCATTTAGTAACCGAAAAAGCTTGGATTTTAAGTGAAAATGCTAAGGATATTGATGCCGGAAAAGAAAATGGACTTTCATCGTCTCTTTTAGACCGGTTACTGCTAACCGAGGAAAGAATTGAACAGATTGTTGATGGCGTACGTCAGTTGATTCATTTAGAGGATCCAATCGGTGAAACGATTGAAGAGTGGGAACGGCCGAATGGTTTGCAAATTGAAACCATTCGGGTACCACTTGGAGTGATCGGAATGGTTTACGAAGCACGGCCAAATGTGACAGTTGATGCGGGTAGTCTATGTTTAAAAGCGGGAAATGCTGTGCTGTTACGTGGAAGTTCTTCTGCGATTCATTCCAATAAAGCACTAGTTCATGTCATGCGCGGGGCGCTAGCGGGAACGGCGATTCCAGAGGATGCCGTGCAGCTCCTTGAGGATACCTCACGCGAAACAGCTGCGCAAATGTTTAAATTAAACGAGTTCTTAGATGTTCTCATTCCACGCGGTGGGGCGGGTTTAATTCAATCAGTCGTCCAAAATGCCACGGTCCCAGTGTTGGAAACAGGGGTTGGTAACTGTCATGTGTTTATTGATGAAACTGCAGACCAAAAAATGGGGATTGAAATTGCGGTTAATGCGAAATTGCACCGGCCATCTGTCTGCAATGCAGCGGAGACGTTACTTATTCATGAAAAATGGCCATTTGTACCCGTGGTGCTGAATGCGCTTCATGAAAAAGGAGTTGAACTGCGTGGTGATGAAGGTTTAGCCGCGGCGTATTCTTTTGTCAAACAAGCAGATGAAAAGGATTGGCACACTGAATTTTTAGCCCCGATTCTCGCTGTGAAACTTGTCAGTGATGTGAAAGGTGCAATTGAACACATCGACCAGTATGGAACAAAACATTCTGAAGCGATCATAAGTGAAGATACAGAAAATGTTCGTTTATTTTTCAGAGCTGTGGATGCAGCTGTCCTTTATCACAATGCCTCCACACGATTTACAGATGGCGAGCAGTTCGGCTATGGCGCGGAGATTGGCATTAGCACACAAAAGCTGCATGCCCGCGGACCAATGGGACTGAGAGCATTGACGACTACAAAAGCGATTGTGAAGGGTAAAGGTCAAATTCGGTTGTAATATTTTTGTTTAGCGCAGATATGCGCTATTTTTTTTGCTTTCTGTTATACTTACTATACAAACATACATTCTATTTGAGGTGGTTGGTGATCAAGTGTCAGGCGATGTTCATATTTCTGTACGAAATTTGGTTGAATATGTGTTCAGAAGCGGCAGTATCGATGCCCGATTCCGCTCCCAATCTACGCTTTCAGATGGGACAAGGATTCATCAAAAAATCCAGAAAACCTATTGTGAAGGTGATCAAAAAGAGGTTTATTTGAGTATCGAAATTCCTTATGACGACCTCACATTTGTCATTGATGGCAGATGTGATGGACTTTTATTTGAAAATGACAAGATAACCATTGACGAAATTAAATCTTTCAGCCAACCGTTGGAACAATTGGAGGGAGAGGGTTTCCAAGTCCACTGGGCGCAAGCCAAAATGTATGCTTACATGTATGCAAAGGACAATGTATTGCCGGACATCTTTGTTCAGTTAACCTATGTCCATGTTGAAACGGAAGAAAAGAGATTTTTTAAAAAGAATTACACTTTCTCAGATTTAGAAACATTTGTTTTCCAGGTGATTGAAGGCTACACCCCATACGCGAAACTGCAGCAAGAGCATCACCTTCAACGGAATCTGAGTTGCAAAGAGCTAGCTTTTCCTTTTGAAAACTATCGCGCTGGGCAGAGGAAATTTTCCGGCGGTGTGTATAAAACCATTTTAGACGGTAAAAATCTATTTGCAAAAGCGCCAACCGGGATTGGCAAGACGATTTCTACCCTTTTTCCGGCAGTGAAGGCTGTTGGTGAAGGTCACATTAATCGGATTTTCTATCTGACTGCCAAAACGATTACCCGCACAACAGCGGAGGAGACATTTGCAAGAATGCGGTCAAATGGTCTTTGCTTGAAAGCTGTCACCATTACAGCCAAGGACAAAGTATGTTTTAAAGAAGAAACCAAATGCCATAAGGATTATTGTGAGTTTGCGGATGGGTATTATGATCGGGTTAATGAGGCAGTGCTTGACATCTTAACAAATGAAGCCGCCATGACTCGTCAGGTAATCGAATCGTATGCCCGTAAACATTCTGTCTGCCCATTTGAATATTCGCTCGACCTTGCCTATGCCGTGGATGCGATTATTTGTGATTATAATTATATTTTTGATCCGCGGGTATCCCTAAAGCGGTTGTTAGAGGAGCAAAAAAAGTCTACCGCCTTACTTGTAGATGAAGCACATAATCTGGTTGACCGCGGCCGGGAGATGTTCTCAGCCTCCTTAAATAAAGAGATATTTCTCCAATTGAAAAAAGACTTTAAGAGTAACAATAATGTGATATTTGAAGCTGCTAGTAAGTTGAATTCTTTCTTTCTTTCCTTGAAAAAAGCTCATGATAATAAAAGTGAATTTCTTTTAGAACAGCTTGATGTAGCATTTTTAGAACAGCTTACTCAATTTTTAAAGGAGGCAGAACAAGTTCTAAAATCAGAGAACTCTCCAAAGCTTTTAGAGGCTTATTTCATGGTGAATAATTTTTTGAAAATCGTTGATCTTGTAGATGGCCATTATGTGATCTATGGTGAGAGAAATCAAAACGATGTTACTGTCAAGCTGTACTGCATTAATCCAGCGAAACTGCTAAAGCAAATGGGGAAGGGCTATCGCTCAAAAGTTTACTTTTCCGCAACGCTATCGCCGTTGCCCTATTATCAAGATATCCTTGGCGGGGATGTGGAGGATTATGTTCAATCTATCCCTTCTCCATTCAGTGAAGAGCAGGTAGACGTTTTTATCAAGCCATTATCAACTCGCTTCAAGGATCGGGATCGGACGAAGGATTTCATCATAGCAATGATAAAATCTTTAATTAACCACCGACCAGGTAATTACTTGATTTTTTTTCCATCTTATCAATACTTACGATCCGTTTATGATCAATTCAAACAAGAAGATAAGGAAACGCAAACCATCATTCAATCCACTGGGATGACAGAAGTAGAACGGGAGGCTTTTTTGGCAGCCTTTGCACCAGATCAAAACGAAACATTACTTGGATTTGCTGTCCTTGGTGGAATTTTTTCCGAAGGAGTCGATTTAATCGGTGATCGGTTAAATGGGGTGGTAGTAGTTGGAGTTGGATTGCCCCAGCTTTGTTTTGAACGGAACTTGATTAAGGATCATTTCAACAAGCAGGGTAAAAATGGTTATGATTATGCCTATGTGTACCCTGGTATGAATAAGGTGCTTCAGGCTGGAGGACGATTGATTCGCTCAGAAATGGATCATGGAACAATTGTTCTTGTCGACGACCGTTTTTTACAAAAGCAGTATCAAATGCTCTTGCCGCAAGAATGGAAGCAGTTTACAATCATTTGAATACTTTTACTAATAAATCAAACGGGAATGTAGTTTGACTATTTACTCTAACTTTATTAAAATTAGATTAAATAATCTAATTAGGGTGAGTGAAGGTGCAAAAAAAGCATTATCCAATATCGATTTTTATATTAGATGTTAGGAATTCTTCTGCGAATAATGTGGGAGATGAATTGACTGTATATCTAGATGAAATAGTAAAAGGAATCACCATTTGGACGAAGGATGTAGATTCCACCCAAATCAGGCATCGTGCTGGAGATGAAATCATCTTTGTTGGCTACGGCTACTCAACAGCGTATATCCTTGCCTTTTTCCTCAGCAGAATTTGGAAATATCGTGGTCACCAACCATATTTTGGTTTGGCCTTTGGCGATATCGACCGAAGCCTGGAAGAAATAGACATTGAAAAATGGATTCATCCGTTAATTAAGCAGGCTCGCTATGCCAATGATTTGTTAAAACAAGAGTCAAACAGACCCCTTTTTAAATTTGAGCTTGACCAATTTTATCAGAGTCCTTTTGCATACAATCAATTTAGAAATGAATTTGAATCGTTATTGAATACAATACTGCATTTACAATACAGCTTAATTAAAGAGCAAACGAAGATCCAGGAGCAGGTATGTTCCACCTATTTAATTGTGCAGCAGCAAAAGGCAGTTGGAACCTTACTTGGCAAAACACCGCCGACCATTTCAAGTCATTATAAAAAAGGAAAAAGTGAAGAAATTCTGGGAAGCTTTCACGAGATTATTACCATTCTCAATTCTTTGCAGGAAAAGGCGTATAAGAATACATGGTCAAAAGGTGAGATACTAGTTCATTCAATCAGAAATCATTTGAAAGAAAATATAAAGACAGTGCTGGATCATAAGGACTAAACCAAATAAAGGGGGAAACCATGTTGATTTTGAGTTTACTACTCGCACATTTAGTGGCAGATTTTTATTTACAAACGGATGATATGGTAAAGGACAAGCAGAAATACATCAAGAAGCATATCACACATCATTTTATCATGACGACCCTCATTCTTGGCGGGTTCTTGATAGGTAATTTTAAAGCAGTGAATGTCCTTCCTTTCTTTATTTTTCCATTGCTTTTTATTGTTGTATCCCACTTCTTCATTGACTTCGTAAAAATAAAAATGCTTGATACGATAAAAATATCAAACGAGGAGAATTTGAAACGGCTTAGTTTTTTCATAGTAGATCAAGTACTCCATTTGTTAATGATCTTTCTAGCCTGTCATTTATTCATCGGAATACGCTTTACTAAAATAGTGGACGTATTTGAGGAAGGTTCAAAGATAGGTACGGTTAATGCTTGGTTGTTTATGGCGATCATTGTCGTGTTAACGACAAGTGTCAGTGGGCATGCGATTAGAATCCTATTAGGATCATTGCCGAATCAGCTTTTATCCTTTGAAGGAAGATATGCATTTAAGGCAGATCGGCAGGAAGATGGCTATGCAAATAAAGGAAAATTGGGTTTAACCGAAGAATACCACTATACCATTTTCTCCAAACACGACCTTTCCCGTGGAAAATTAATTGGCTATCTTGAGAGATTGCTAGTCTTAGTTTTAACATTTTACAGTGCCTATCCTGCCATCGGGTTTATTGTTGCTGCGAAATCGATTGCCAGGTTCAAACAAATGGATGACCGGAATTGGGCCGAGTATTTCTTGCTTGGGACGTTAACCTCCATGTTCATCGGCATCTCACTTGGGATTGTTTTACGTGAGGTTTTGACTTAATACCATCATTTTTTTAAGCTGCCACAATTGTGGGCAGTTTTTTTTATTTAAAGAGGTGGCATAATTGGGAGCTATTACATATAATTAAAAACAAATGTTGCGTACGGTCAAAACTTATGAAACGGGGAAAGAGATATGGATAAACCTAAAATAATTCAATTGGTCAATGGTGAAAAGGGAAATTTAATAAAATTAACCTCATTAAATTTAGATGGCGTGATGAGAAGGAGACTATTAGATTTAGGATTTGTAAAAGGAGCAATGGTAGAGGTTGTCCGTAAAAGTCCGTTAGGAGATCCGATCGCTTTTCGGGTCAGTCAAACGACCATTGCCCTTAGGAAAGAGGAGAGTTCTAGAATAGAAGGGGAGCTGGTTTCGAATGAGGAATGAGTTTCGAATCGCCTTAGCAGGGAACCCGAATACTGGTAAAAGTACGTTGTTCAATGCCTTAACAGGTCTAAGGCAGCACACCGGAAACTGGGCAGGGAAGACCGTTTCACTCGCGCAAGGAAGTGTTACGTTTAAAGATAAAACCTTTCATCTAATCGATCTGCCAGGTACCTATTCACTTTTTTCCAATTCTACGGATGAAGAAGTAGCAAGGAACTATATCGTATTTGAAAAACCAGATGTGACACTTGTTGTGCTGGATGCAACCTCATTAGAGCGAAATTTTAATCTGGCCTTGCAAGTATTAGAAATGACCAAAAATGTGGTGGTTTGTATAAATTTAATAGATATTGCGGAGCAACAGGGAATCCACATTAATGAGCGGATATTAACGAACCGGTTAGGGGTGCCAGTGATTAAAATTTCAGCCAGAAATAAGAAGGGATTTCCGATGCTTCTCGATACAATCGACCGGATCGTATCAGGGGTAATTGACTGTAACCCCGTTCAGTTGAAGTATCCGGCTGAAATAGAAGAAAAAATTAATAAGATTGAACCAAAAGTACGGGAAGTGGTGGGAGATCAGATATCGTCCCGCTGGGTTTCTTTAAGATTACTCGATGGAGACGAGATATTATTAAATGAAATTGACAAACGATTGAAGCAGGAGGGGGGAAAGAATGAGCATTCACGAACTTTATGAAGAGGCTCAGGGCTTGTCAACCACTAAACTAAGGGATGACATTGTTGAACATCTTTATAGCCGCAGCCACAAATTATGCAAAGATGGAATTACCTATACCAAATCGAAACGGGATGCACGGACAGAAAAACTAGATGCAATCTTTACTTCACCGATCTTCGGTTTTCCCATTATGATTGTGATGCTTGGAGTCCTATTTTATTTAACGATTGCAGGTGCAAATATCCCCTCATCGATGCTTGCTGAGTTTTTTGGTTTCATTGAAGGATATATAACCACTTTATTTACATTTCTGCATGCACCGGATTGGATTCACGGTGTCCTTGTTCTTGGGTTATATCGGGGTACGACTTGGGTCATCAGTGTCATGCTTCCGCCAATGGCCATTTTCTTCCCCACCTTTGCTCTTCTCGAGAATTACGGTTATCTACCCCGTGTTGCCTTTAATATGGACCGCTTATTTAAGCGAGTTGGAGCGCACGGGAAGCAATCATTGACGATGGCTATGGGATTCGGCTGTAATGCTGCGGCCGTAATTTCCACGAGAATTATCGAATCACCAAGAGAACGGATGCTTGCGATTCTGACAAACAATTTTGTCCCGTGTAATGGGCGCTGGGGAACATTAATCGTCTTAGCTTCTCTGTTTATGGCAGCTAATTTTACCGGCGGATTAAAATCACTAGTCACTACAGGAGTGATTGTTGGGATTGTTCTCTTTGGAATCATCGTCACTTTCTTTGTTTCCTGGGCACTGTCTAAAACGGCGTTAAAAGGAATTCCTACCCATTATACACTCGAGCTCCCGCCATACCGCAAACCAAAGATTTTTGATACGGTTATTCGTTCTTCAGTGACAAAGTCATGGTCTGTACTAGTCAGGGCGGTTAAAGTAGCCGCTCCTGCTGCCATTCTTACGTGGGTGTTTGCAAACATTTATATTGGGGACACTAGTTTCCTCATGTATGCTGTGGAATTTTTAGACCCATTTGGAAAATTACTTGGTCTTGATGGATATATCATGATGGCGTTTATCCTGGGGCTGCCGGCAAATGAAATTGTTCTGCCGATTCTCTTAATGGGGTATTTATCAACGGGTTCGTTAACTGAGGTTGATAGTTTGGTTGATTTGAAGCAAATCTTCCTTGATCATGGCTGGACATGGCTGACAGCACTAAATATGATGTTGTTTTCGCTCCTTCATTATCCTTGTGGGACGACATTATTGAATATTTTTAAGGAAACGAAGAGTAAAAAATGGACGTTTCTTGCCTTCCTTATTCCAACCGTTATTGCCATCCTTGTTCCGCTTGTTATTACGCAGACCGTGAAAATGCTCGGTATCCTTTGATAAAAAGAAAACACCCGTTTCTTACCGAGACTTGGCGGCAAAAAACGGGTGTTTCGTTTATTTCAATTTGCGGAATTCTTCTGTTACCACAAAAGCAAGGTCATCGTTACCGAACATAGATAGAACTCCCAACAATGTCTCGTTCGTAATTTCTCCTGCTTCTTCTTTAGATACGGTTAACTCAATAGCTTCTTTTAAGGCAGGATTCGCAGACTGGTTTGGATAGGCACGCAAATATATTTCTTCTGGATTTAAATCATGATTCACACACCATTGGGCAAAAACGAGAATCATCATTTTTTCCTCGGCCTGATAGTGTTGAATGATTTTTTCCTCTAAGTCTTTTTGACTCATACTGGTTTCTCCTTACATATCTTTATTCAATTTATTATAACGAACTTTATATGAATAGGAAAAATTAAAGGTTAAATTTTTTTGTTTTTAGAGATACTGTTTGGAGGATGATTTTTTTTAAAAAGGAGTGGTATACATGAGTAAAATTGAAGTGGGCGAAATCTTCACAATAAGCGATGAGAATGATGATGAACAAGAAGTAGAAGTGCTCGGAGTCATGACGATTGAGGATACAGACTATGTTGCCGTCGGTTTTGCAGAAGATATTAAACAAGAAACAGAAGACGATATAGATATATTCTTTTTAAAAGTTGATGCCGATGGTGACTTCTCTGCCATTGAAAGTGATGAGGAATTTGATAAGGTTTCTGCCGCGTTTGATGAAATGATGGATGAGGAAGAGTAAGTGAGAGGGAAACCTCTCTTTTTTGCTATTCAATTGGAAATATTATGTATGTATAAATGGTGTTGTGGAATAATAATATGGAGAATACTTAAAGAGGAGATTAGCATGTTAATTGAAGAAGGAACCAAATATCAAATTTCGCAGACAGCTAAAGAATTTTTTAATTCTGCTGAAACGATGACAGTGAAAAGTAATAATGGCGTTACGGTACAATTTATTCTGGGTGACAGTAAGGGCCATGGTTCTATGCCCGTCGATCACTTGCATTATTTATTGAAGAGATCTAATTTAACGATTATTCCAAATAAAAGATCATTATTAAATACTGATTTGACTGAAGAACAAATTGGCTAATATGGATGCATTGCTTCTACCAGAGGTAATGCATTTTTAATTTCGGTGAATTACTTTTATAATTATGGGTATCCACTAGTGTAAGGAGTGATTACTATTATGAATACAAAAAGTGTTAAATTGTCAGATGCAACAATTGGGTATGTTGACCAGGGTGAAGGGAACCCGATCGTTTTGCTCCACGGTTTTTGTGGAAGCTCCCGTTATTGGGAAAAAGTGATTCCTGAACTTTCAAAATCCTATCGCGTAATCGCACTAGACCTACCTGGGCATGGGGAATCAAGTATGGGAAAGGATGGTTACTCAATTGAGGATTATGCGGACAATATTAAGGGACTTTTAGATCAGTTACATATCCAAAAGGTAACGATGTTTGGCCATTCATTAGGGGGCTATATTACTCTTGCGTTTGCTGAAAAATATAGTGGCCATTTAAATGGGTTCTCACTTGTCCATTCAACAGCATTTCCTGATTCAGATGAGGCGAAAAAGGGAAGAATGGCAAACGTAGAAAAGGTAAACATTGAGGGAATAAAAGTCCTTATCGATGGATTAGTACCAAAGCTGTTTTCACCAGAAAACGTAGAACAAGATTATGTAAATACAGCTATAGAAATAGGATACTCAACTTCTCCACGAGGCGCCATTAGTGCATTAACTGCGATGAAGAATCGGATGGATCGCAATCATGTGTTAAAAACGACTTCATTGCCCGTGCTTTTACTAGCAGGTGAACAGGATCAAATCATACCAGCTGAGAAAACATTTTCAGTGAGCGGAGACAATATCCAACAAAAGATAGTAAAAAATGCTGGACATATGAGTATGTATGAAAACCATCAAGATCTGATTTTAGAAATACAGGAATATCTGGCAAGAATTTAGTAATTAAAGTTGCGAGGAACCAGCTTGGTTCCTCGTTACCTTTTTGAATTTCTATAACAGGTCATTTAGTTCTTTATCAGAATGAACGGCAATTAGGACGACCGCTTTCTCATTTCCGATATTTGTCACAGTATGCGGGACACATGCGTTCCAGCTAAAAGAATCCCCTTGTTCCAGAATAAAGGAGTCTTCACCCTGTTCCGCAAGTACTTTCCCTTCCAACACTAAATGACACTCTTCTCCTTCATGTGCGTGTGCATCTCCGATGGAAGCACCAGGTGGAAACTCCACACTTGTTAATCTTAGCCCACCTTTTGAGGTAATATGCTCGATCTTCAAATTATTTAAAGTAGAATAAGTTCTCTCATCTTTTCTAACAACCTGCATGTGCTGTTTCTTTTCAAGCAGCAAATAGGGTAGCGGAATATCCAAATAGGTTGCAATGGTTTGCAGTGTGCTAATGGATGGGGAGGTGTTGTTATTCTCGACATTGCTAATAAATCCCTTTGAAAGGCCGGTTCCTTCACACATTTGTGCAATGGTGATTTTTTTTCTATTTCGTATTGCTCGTATTTTTGA
The DNA here is from genome assembly GCF_030915505.1 of Neobacillus sp. OS1-2. GTDB lineage: Bacteria > Bacillota > Bacilli > Bacillales > Cytobacillaceae > Neobacillus. The sequence goes on along the minus strand of NZ_CP133265.1, from coordinate 4,493,018 downwards.
ACCAATATCCATTTGGATCACCTCGATAGTTTTCTAATATAGAACATATTTATATATTAGCAAAAAAACAATTGACAATCCACCTCGAAAATTGTTATTCTATGTGTAACAAATATTCATATACAAAAACATAGATGGTTATATTTTTTTTATTTATGTGTTTCCTAATATGAATCTTTTGTATCTATAAAAATACAAAAAATAATATGATATAAGGAATAACTAACAATTTTTGTTTCAAGAAAGGATGATGAAAGTGAATGCACCGATGATTTATGAACTTCGCAGGCCTGAACAACTTGATCCCGAAAAAAGGTATCCCGCGCTTTTCTTAATGCATGGGATTGGCAGTAATGAACAGAATATGTTGCAAATGGTAAAAGGTTTAGAAGATAAGTTTTTTATTTTTAGTATTCGTGGCCACCTTCCGCAGCCACCTGGTTATGCCTATTTTACGATTCAAGGGTATGGGAAACCGCATCGGGAAGTGTTCGATGAGGGAATTAGCAGGCTAACGAGTTTTATCGACTATGCATTGGAGAAATATCCAGTGGATGCAAGTCGATTATTTTTACTTGGCTTCAGTCAAGGGGCCATCCTTTCAATGACCTTAGGATTGACGTTAGGAGATCGGATTAAGGGTATTGTTGCACTAAGTGGATACATCCCAGCTTTTGTTAAAGAAGAGTACACCATTAAACCTGTTGAAGATTTATCCCTATTCATCTCTCATGGGGAAATGGATCAGGTACTTCCGTTTGAATGGGGTGTAGCTAATCATGAGTATTTTCGTGGGTTGGGGGCAGAAGTTACATTTAATACCTATCAAGAAGGACATACGGTTTCTTTAAAGAATCACCAAGATTTTATAAATTGGCTATTTAAGCAATTGGAAAACTAATGAACGTTAACTGGAGGAAAAAAATTCACAGAATCTCATCTAAATTAGGGGGTACATTTAAATGATGCCATCATTGTTTGTTGCTCATGGAGCACCGTTATTAGCCATTGAAAATAATGAATATACACAATTTTTGAAGTCTCTAGGGCAAACCCTGCCACGTCCAAAGGCAATTGTCTTGTTTTCTGCCCATTGGGAATCCTCTCAGCAAAAAGTAAGTGATGTCGATGCCTACAGCACGATTTATGATTTCGGTGGTTTCGATCAAGCGCTTTATCAGATTAAATATCCGGCACAAGGAAATCAGCAAATTTCACAAGAAATACAGGATCTGTTTAAGGCAAATGGAATACCATTTGAAGTTGAAACTGAACGCGGTCTGGATCATGGTGCATGGGTCGTGCTTCGGTTACTTTATCCAAACGCGGATATTCCAGTCATTTCGATGTCTGTCAATCCTTTGCTTAAACCCGAAGAACAGTATAAAATCGGGAAGTCCTTATCAGCCTTAAGAGCAAATAATATGTTAATTATTGGTAGTGGCGGTACCGTTCATAACCTAAGAGCCGTGAAATGGGCTGATAACGAAATCGACCAATGGGCATTGGAATTCGATGATTGGCTAGCACATCATCTGCAGAATTGGGACTTAGAGTCATTATTCAAGTATGATACACTAGCCCCGAATGCGGAATATGCAGTCCCGCCATATGGAAAGGAACACTTTATTCCGCTTTTCTATGCAATGGGCGCGTCCGATGGCGAGCGAAAAGCAACTTTACTACATCGCAGCTTCCGCTATGGAAACCTAAGTCATAGTGTTTGGCAGTTTGGGGGATCGAATCAGCAATTTTTATAATCTTAAATGTTTAGTATCATAAATATAAATAAAATTCCCAGCCGCATATTGGTTGGGAATTTTGTTTTTTATTCGGCAGGAGCAATTCCAACGAAAACACCATTAATAAACACATAGATTGTTGGAACTCCGTTTGCACTGAAAAATGGTACGCCAATCATTGTAACACCCTCTGCTGGGAGTACTACCTCGATAGTATGCGCGCCATTCCATGTATAACCAGTTGAAAGAAGCTCCGCTTTTTGAGTTTTAAACTCTTTACTACTTAAAAACTTAGCGACGATTTTATTTCTTTCTGCCCCTTGAAGTGGTAAAAGATCATGACATGTGCAATCATCATCTGGTTCTGCCGCCTTAACCGTATTCCCAGTTGTGACAAATAAAGATAAGGCAACCAAAACTCCACATAAAACGGTTAATACTTTCTTCAAGCAAAATTCCTCCTTTTATTTAAATCTCTCTAATTCATTCGCTCTATTCCGACAAACTCCTTCAAAAAACATGGAAAATTTTTTGAAAAATACCAAAATTTATTACAGAATTGTGTCGAACCTTGTATCAACTGCTGGAATGGGGTTCAATAATCAATCAAAAAAGCTGTACTCCAGATACTAAAGGAGTACAGCTTTTATTCACTAATTCTTCTTCACTGTATAATATTTTTGTGTCTCATAATTTGAATTCTTTATTGTAGTAAAAATAGCTCCCGTTAAGCTGTGTGATCCTTGGGAATCAAGTCCAAGTTCCCAAATCATCATACCGCCGAAGCCGTGCTCTAGTGCAAGATTTGTTTTCTTTTTTATTGTGGCATCGCCATTATAATAATAGGTAGTGCCGTTCATGCTGACCGTGTCCTTTGCGGCATTTGCCGAGTCCATGTTAACGATAGCTCCGTATGAAACCTGTTTCACTTTAGGATCTTTCGGCTGGGCATAAAACGGAACACCTAATACTAATTTTTCTTTTGCCAGATTATTTTTGTCAAACAAATCTGCCCAATAATTTACGATTTTCTCAGTAAATGGATAGGGTGAAAGATTAGCAGCGTGATAGCCATCATCCCATTGCCCGTCATAGGCCATAATATTGACGTGGTCAACATCTTGGAACATTGATGGCTCATACACGACAAAGCCAATTTCCGTTAAGGTAACGGCATGGATTTTTGAATAAACGGCTATCGATAATTCTTTATTTTTTGGATGTAGCTGTCCACTTAATTCTTTTGCGAAGGCTGCAAGATTTTCGGCATCGGCTTGTGAATGGGGATGTTCAAAATCGATATCGATCCCGTCAAGATGCTCTCGATCTGCGATACTAGTAAGTTCATTAACTAGCTTTGTCCTAGATTCGGGATTTGAAATCGCCGTTTTGAAATACTCATAGGATTCGCCGCCATTGATGTGAAACCAGCCGCCAACAGCCAGCATGACTTTAGTGTCTGCCTTTTTTGCATCTGCTACCACAGTTCTTAGGTTTTTTAAGGCGGCATCACTATTTAACAGGATACCTCCATCTTTTGTAGGATGGGCGAAAGAGAAAATAACATGTGTTAATTTGGAATAATCCACGACATTCGGGTCGCGGAAATCCTGGACATATCCAATCACCACTTTTGATGAAGCTTTTTCCACTTTTGGTAGTTGTTTTGTTCCGGGCCTAATGGCTGATTTAGGTGATTTTCCTATAGTAATTGTTTTATCAGATGTTTTATTGGTAAAAAGTGCTACACCCGTGATGATTCCTCCCACGAAGGTAATCGCAATTGTCAGGGCAAGGAGGGATGTTCGCTTTTTCATAGGATGTGGTCCTCCTTTAGTTTATTTAACCATTCAAATTGTACCAGAAAAATGGCAGGAATTTGGCTGGTAATATCCACCTACATGATGATTGGAAGTAAATAAATTTGAAAACCGCTATTAATTTTTGATATAGTAAATAAGTTAATGTTTAAAATATGGATATTTTTATATAGAGTAAGGTGGTAAATATGAATCAAGAATTTAGAGTGTTATTGTATTATAAATATGTACCAATTGAGAATCCTGAAGAATGTGCGAATGAGCATCGTCAATTTTGTCATGATTTAGGTTTAAAAGGACGGATTATCATCGCCGCAGAAGGAATTAATGGAACGGTGTCAGGCACCATTGAACAAACTGATGCCTATATGAAATACATGGAGGAACACCCATTATTTGCAGGAACTATTTTTAAAATAGATGAAGCTACTGAGCATGCCTTTAAGAAAATGAAGGTGCGTTATAGACCTGAGCTTGTTACATTACGATTGGAAGATGATGTGGATCCGAATGTGGTAACCGGTAAACATTTGAAACCAAAGGAATTTTTCGAAGAGATGCAAAAAGATGATACCGTCGTGATTGATGCCCGTAATGATTATGAATTTGACCTCGGTCATTTTAAAGGTGCTGTTAGACCGGATATTTTGAATTTCCGCGATCTTCCGGAATGGATCCGTGAAAACAAGCAGGCATTTGAGGGTAAAAAGATTCTCACGTATTGTACGGGTGGAATTCGCTGTGAAAAATTTTCCGGCTGGCTATTGAAAGAAGGCTTTGAAGATGTATCACAGCTTGAGGGCGGCATTGTCACCTACGGAAAAGATCCTGAAGTTCAGGGTGAATTATGGGATGGGCAACTGTATGTGTTTGATGAGCGGATTAGTGTCCCAGTGAATCAAAAAGAGCATATAGTGGTAGGAAAAGATTATTACACAGGTGAGCCGTGTGAACGTTATGTGAACTGTGCCAATCCAGAATGTAATAAAAAGATTCTTTGCTCTGAGGAAAATGAACATAAACATTTACGCAGCTGTTCACATGAGTGCAGAGTTCACCCGCGCAACCGCTACGTTGCTCAGCATGGTTTGAGTGAAGAAGAAGTAAATGAAAGATTAATGGCACTTGAAAAAGAAGTAACCATGTAACAAAGGCAGGTCAGATTTGACCTGTCTTTTGTTGTATCTTGAATACATAAAAAAGGGAAAATAATGATACACATGGAATATAGTTTTGATTGCAAAATTTATTTATGAATCCGGAGGAGAATATACATGCCCACCTATACAAATAGAAACGAAGTACCTGTCCAAGAAAAATGGGATTTAACGGATATCTATGCAGATGTTAGTAAATGGGAGGAAGATTATCAGTTAATTGAGCAATTGGCGAAGGAATTAAAAAAGTTTGATGGTGAAATTCACGATGGTCATTCTTTATATTTATATCTGAAACAAGGAGAAGAGTTATCCTTCCATGTTAATAAACTGTACGCCTATGCCATGTTGCAGGTAGATGAAAACACCAGGGAAACGGCTGCACAAGCTTTGCAAGACCGGGCCAAACAGCTTAGCGTGAAGGTAAGTGCGGCGACTTCCTTTTTCATGCCCTATTTATTAAGCCTTGATAAAGATACATTGCAAGGTTTTATCATGGCTGAAGAAAAATTAGCATACTTCGCAGAGGATTTATGGGAATCGTTCCGTTACAAGAAACACGTGCTAAGTAAGGAACAGGAAGAGCTTCTTTCGCACCTAGGCGAGGCCCTGTCTGCTCCCAGCAATACTTACGGGATGATCAATAATGCTGACATAAAGTTTGGCGAGGTTACCGGTGAAGACGGTGAACCCGTCGAACTAACCCGGGGGATGTACGCAAAGTTAATAGAGGATGAAAATCGTGAGAAACGCCGGGAGGCATATAAAGCGTACTATCAGCCATATATTCATTTAAAAAATTCAATCGCATCGACACTATCAGCTGCGATTAAAAATAATGTGACATTAGCAAAGGTTCGACACTACCCATCCGCACTGGAAAAGGCCTTATTCGGGGATAAAGTACCAAAAGAAGTTTATGAAAATCTTATTCAAACAACAAGAAACAATATTGCGCCATTACACCAATATACTCGGATCCGAAAAGAAAAGCTTAAAGTAGATGAACTTCGTCAATATGATATGAGTGTTCCACTCGTAAGCGGTGTTAAACAAGTGATTTCTTACGAGGAAGCCTATGACACGATGTGTAAAGCACTAGCACCTTTAGGGGAGGAATATGTTAGTATTCTTAAAGAGTTTAAGGACGCTAGGTATATTGATGTAAGGGAAACTCCTGGTAAGCGATCAGGTGCCTACAATCTAGGAGTGTACGGTGTTCACCCGTTTATTCTTCTCAATCATCAAGACGATTTGGATAGTTTATTCACACTTGTCCATGAATGTGGACATGGTGTTCACAGCCGGTTGAGTTCAGAGCATCAGCCGCAAATTACAGCCCGGTACAGTATCTTTGTGGCAGAGGTCGCTTCCACCGTCAATGAAGTGCTGTTGATTAACTATTTATTAAAAATTGAAAAGGACGCTGACGTTCGCAGCCATTTACTGAACCATTTCATCGATCAATTTAAAGGGACGTTTTTCACCCAAGTGATGTTTGCTGAGTTTGAGATGAAAACACATGAATTGGCTGAAAAGGGACAGCCGTTAAATGTAGAAATATTTAATCAAACCTATGAAAGACTATTCAGGGATTACAATGGCGATGATATCGTCTTCGATGAAGAAGTGAAATATGGCTGGTCAAGAATTCCTCACTTCTACCGCCCATTTTATGTGTATAAGTATGCGACAGGTTATGCTTCTGCCATTCATTTGGCAACCAAGATCCTTGAAGGCGATAAGAGTACATTGCATTCCTATTTGGAGTTTTTAAAAAGCGGGAGCTCGGATTATCCGCTTGAATTGTTAAAAAAGACCGGTGTTGATTTAACAAGCCCAGACCCGATTGAAAATTCCCTCAGACGATTTGGAGAGCTTGTGGAAGAGTTTTCAAAAATATAAGAATTTCTCAAAAAGCCTAACTCCCAACTATTATTAAAAACATGGGAGTTAGGCTCTATTTCTGTTATATTTTTCAACTTTCCCCCCACAAAAATCGGAATAATGATAAAATAAACGGTAATAATAACCATTTTTTACACAAGGGGGAAACACAAATTGAACGAAAAGTTTAAAAGACCCAAGGGGTTTGGTGAAATACTGGATCATACATTCAGTTTGACAAAAAATCATTTTAAAGAATTTTTTATGATTTTAATCATTTTTATGGGTCCGGTCTATTTGCTTCAGGCCATCATCCAATTAGCTTCAGGAACCAACTTTTTTAGACAGATGGGAGCTGGTGATACATGGTATGAACAAATCCTCTCAGGTTTTGAGGAAACAGGTGCATTTGACTCGAGTAGTTTGGGTGTGGATATAGGCTTAATAGTAGTCGGATTATTTAGTGTCCTATTATTCCCCGTTGCTGAGGCGGCCATCCTGTTTGCCCTGTATCGTATTCGGAATAATGATGAATTTACTGTGAGTTCGGTTATCAAACAAGCTTTTTCTCGATATTTCCCCATGCTTGGAAGCAGTATTTTGTTTGGTATAATCTTGTTTGCCATCATTATTATCCCAATTTTACTTGTAGCGTTTACTTTCGGCATGGTAGCGTCATCGGACAACACGATTGTTTTAGTATTGTTAGGAATCTTATTATTTTTTGTAGGTGCAATCGGGATTGGTCTGTTTTTAACGCGCTGGAGTTTTTATTTTGGTTCGGTTGTTCTCGACAAGACCTCACCTGGATTTTTCAGAAGCTGGAGGCTTTCGAAAAATAGAACTTGGGTATTGATGGGACTATATATTGTCTTTTATATTATCGTTTCTATCATCGGTGCTGTTGTCCAAATGACATTTGGGGCCCTATTAGGTAATAGCGTTTTATTAACAATGATTACTAATATGGCCTCACTGTTTACGACGATGATTTTCTCAGTAGGCTATGGGGTAATGTATTTAGATTTGAAAACAAGACATGATGCGGATGATTTAAGAGAATTAATTGAAGATTACAAGACTATTTAAAAAAACCTATTTGTGTTAGGTGATGATTATGGTAGATGTAAAAAAGGCACGAGATGACCTTGAAAATATATTAAATACGAAAGAATATACCGTCTACAATGAACATAAGGGGTTTATCCAAACATGGTGGGAACATGCTAAGCAATGGCTGGCTGAACAACTGGGAAGATTGTTCCCGGCCCTTCATTCGGGTAGCAGCGCTTCCGGGCCAATCTTAATCGCAATCATTTTGATTGTTCTTATTTTTTTCGGCTTATTTGTCTTTATCTTTATTCGAAATACAAGAAGGAATGGAAAGCTCCGTAAACAAAAGCCGCTTCAATTGTTGAAGGAAATCAATTGGACATATGGGCGGCATCTTGATGAGGCTGGAAAATATGAGTCTTCTGCAGATTTTTCACTTTCAACCCGTCATTTGTTTTTAGCCTTGCTCCTTTATCTGCATGACCAAGGATGGCTTGAGGCAAGAATTTGGAAAACCAATTGGGATTACTTCGAAGAGCTCCGAAAAGTAGATCAACAACATGCACAGCAATTTTACCGTATTGCCCACTTCTTTGATGAAGTGACGTACGGGGAACGAACGGTGAGTAAAGAGGAATACGTTCAATTTAAACAGCAAGCAATGATCTGGCTTGGTGAAAGGGGGAAGAGAATAGTCGATGAAATCAACAGCAAAAGGTAAGACATGGATGTGGCTAATTGTCCTGCTCATCCTCTTTTTAGCCATTAGTTATTTTTCCTTTTCACCAAAGCCTAAAGTTTACCCAGGGTATGTATCTGACTCCCCCTCACCCACAGGTGTAAAGGCATTTTATACATATTTAAATAAGGAAATGAGTGTCAAGACGTGGAATCATTCACCTAAATTGCTTCCAAAAAGTAAACAAAATAAATTGTTGATTATGGTGGAACCTTCATTTAATCCAAACACGGAAGTAATGGAGGAATACGTTAAGTTTATGAAAGCAGGTAATACTGTTCTCTTACTTCAAACCAACCCAAAAGGGATGTTTGATGTAGACACGGAATATACAGAACAAACGGCCTCCCCAGATATCTATGACCAGGCAGATAAACATTATCGTTCAGAGGTTCGTTCACAGCTTAGGCTGCAAAAGACCAAGAATGATGAGGTTCTATTGAATAATCAACAAGAAACGATTGCACTTAAACGGCCTTATGGTAAAGGCTATTTGATTGTTGCGATTGCGCCTGAATGGATGACTAATGGAGACCTATTAAAAAAGGATCATTTACCCCTTCTTCTTTATCTTTTAAATGAGGGAGAGCCCGAGTCCATCTTGTTTGATGAATATATTCACGGCGGGGAAAATGCTTCCTCCATACTGACGGTCTACCCGATGTGGTTCTTACTGCTTGTTTTGCAGGGGACCATCTTGGTGCTTTTATGGCTATGGTTGAAGGGGAAGAGGTTTGGTCCCATTTTCGCCTTAAGGGAAGAATCTGTTCGTTTTAGTGATGAAGGAATTCAAGCAATTGCGGCATGGTACATGCGTGGCAAGCGATACCATGATTCCTTACAGATTCAAGCAGAATATGTCAAACTCTTGCTCCAAGAACGCTGGCACATTCCCTACAGCCAAGAATGGAAAGAAATGTCGAGTAATTTTGAGAAAAAATGGACGCGAATGCCTGCTGGTGAGATTAAGACATACCTAAATGGACTAATCACTGTCCTTGAAAAAGAAAAAATCAGTAAACAGGAATATCTATTATGGTCACGAAAACTGGAGCAATTACGAAAAGAGGTTGAAGCATGAAAACAGAAATAATATCCTTTTTAGAGAAATATGAAGAGCGGATACTTGGTCAGAGTCTAAATCTAAGACTGTTGTTATCTGCCATTTTAGCAGGGGGACATGTACTTTTAGAAGGTGTACCGGGCACCGGGAAAACGCAAATGGTACGGACGCTGGCAAGTCTCTTAGGCGGTAGTTTTAACCGGATTCAATTTACACCCGATTTACTGCCAAGTGATATCACAGGCAGTATGATCTACAATATGAAGGAGGGCCGTTTTCAAACATTGAAGGGTCCAATTTTTACGAATATCCTGCTTGCAGATGAAATTAACCGGACACCGGCAAAGACGCAGGCCGCATTGTTGGAAGCAATGGAGGAAAAGCAAGTCACAATCCAAGGAGAAACCTATCCCTTGCCTAAGATCTTCTTTGTTGTTGCCACCCAAAACCCAATTGAATTTGAAGGCACCTACCCACTGCCGGAAGCACAGCAGGATCGGTTCTTGTTCAAGTTGAGAATCGATTTTCCAACCTTTGAGGAAGAGAAAATGGTCCTAAAGCAAGTAATGGAAGACAGCTTTGACGAAAAGCAACTATCTTCAATCATAGACATGGATACTTTTTTAAGGATTAGAAATGAAATAGCGCAAGTGAAGGTTAGTGATAGTGTCTTAGATTATACGATGCAGATTGTCAGAAAAACGCGAGGTACTGAAGCCATTCGCTATGGTGCCAGTACAAGGGCAGGGATCTCAATTGGAAAGGCAGCACAATCTTGGGCCTACTTGGCAGGCAGAGATTATGTGACACCAGATGATATCAAAATGGTTGCAAGGCCCGCATTACGACATCGAATTCAGTTATCCCCACATGTAGAATTGGAGGGAGCAACCGGTGACCAAATCATTGAAGAGCTTGTGGGCTCGGTTCCTGTTCCAAGATAGCGGAATATTGCCGACAAAGCGGCTCATCCTGCTCTTTCTCATTCTCACCGTTGCATTATTGATTGGAACAGGTTGGGGAATATCATGGGGATATGTGATTTTGAGTAATATTGTAGTATTGATAGTAAGCTTACTAGACTTACTCTTCTCGCCGAAAAAAGGCCAGCTTTCCTTTCAACGAACTATGGGTGATGAGTTAGAACGGGGTATTACCTATCCAGTGAAGATTGTGGTTCGGAATTCTTCCGCCCAATCCTTTACATATCGAATCTTCGATGGAATACCAAGATCATTTGCTAGACCGTTTCCTCTGATTGGAACGATCCCAAAAGAAACGGTAATGGAGCATTCGTATGATACGGTGGCTAAGGAAAGAGGTAAGTTCGAATTCGACAAGCTTTATTTTCGTTATACGAGTTTTCTGGGGTTATGGGAGAAACAAACCACAGCGGAAATGAAGGAAACAGTCAAAGTTATTCCAGATTTAACTGAGACCAAACGGTATTTGAAGAATGCCCAGCAATTTTTAACATATGAAGGATTGAAAATTCGCAGGCATCGAAGTGGTGTTGGTGATTTTTCCAAGATTCGTAGTTATGTGGTTGGCGACGATCCCCGTAAAATTAACTGGCGGCAAACAGCAAAGCAACAAGAGGTCATGACTAATGAATACGAACCGGAACATGGGAAATATATTACGATATTACTTGATTGCGGCAGAATGATGGGGGCTGAATTGAAAAAGGGGAACCGCTTAGAGAAGTCGTTAGAAGCGGCACTTACAGTTGCGGCAGCAGCCCTTCAAAAAGGAGATTATGTTTCTGTTCTTGCCTTTTCCAAAAAAATTAAGGTATTTGTCCCGCCGGCCAAGGGATTGGCACATTTGCAGACAATCCTTCAAGCAATTTATGATGTGAGAGTGGATGCTGCAGAGTCCAATTACGCCTCGGTACTTCAATACTTAGAATTGGTGCAAAAGAAACGGAGTCTCTTGCTTTTATTTAGTGATATTAGAACGTTTCTTCATGAGGAAAGTGCATTCATGTTATTGCAGCGGCTTCGGAAGAAGCATTTATTTTTCATGATTGGCATCGAGGATCAGACAATCAGTAAGAGAATCAATGAGATGCCAAATACAGTGCATGCAGCGATGGTGAAAAGCATTGCCCAGCAGCAGCTTTTGATTAAGAAACGGGAGAAGAAAAAATGGGAAAAACAGGGCCTGCAAATGATTGAGGCCCGTGAGGAAAGACTGGCAATTGCCGCCGTTTCCCATTATATCGATATTATGAATCAAAATCTCCTGTAGGTGTGGCACTGTTACGTTTTAACTTGCCAATAATGATATAGAGAATAAAACCTATCACCGTTAGGAGTGCGACAATATATTTTGCTTCTAACGAAATCTTCGCCGGTGTGATAAAGCCTTCTATGACTCCGGCGATAACAAATAGTGGAATGGTTCCAAGCAGGAGCTGCACAGATCTTTTGGCGTGATGTTTTAATTGGTAGCCTCTTGTGTACTGTCCGGGAACAAAGAGCTTATAGCCCATTAACAGTCCGGCGCCTCCGGCAATAAAAATGGCTGTGAGCTCAATCATTCCATGGGGAACGATATAGGCCCAAAAATCATAGGATTTCTCGTGATGCCAAAAAAGGGCAGCGAGTGCGCCAATGATGATCCCGTTATTGATGAGTAAATATACCGTCACAAGCCCAAAGGTGATCCCACCAGCAAAGGCGAAGATGGCTACCTTGATATTGTTAGTCATAATGCTGGCCGACATCAGTGAAGAGTTGACTGCATCACCCGTTCCTAGCTGGTCGGGGTTCACACCTTGCGCAATTTCAGCTGGTAGAATGGCATAAATATGCAGCGGGTCATTCAAAACAGCGATAAAACTACCGATGGCACCAATAAAAAATAAAATAAACGCTGCCACGACAAATTTCCATTGTTCTAGTAATAACCCAATAAATTGGGTGCTGAAAAAATGGCGAATTTGTTTAAAACTCGAAATTTGATCCTTGTACAACAAGTTATGTGACTTGGAAACAAGTCCATTTAAGTACTGTGTTACATCGTCATTTGGAAAGTAGGTTTGACTGTACGAAAGATTCTGGGCTGCTTTTTGATAGATTCTGTGATAATTTGTTATCGTTTCACCGGTAATTGCCTTTTTGCCTTTACTCATCGTGACCATCAATTGTTCAAGCTGTTTCCAGTCATCACGATGCATTTTTATGAATTGTTTTACATTCATTTTTTCACCTGCTTTTTGGGATCTATGTATATTCTTATCCTTATTATAGAAAATTAGTAGAAAAATAGAAACAACTATAGAAGAAATCAACCGTGTGTTGGGGGAATCATTGTGAATGAAGACCATTTGGATATTAAAACACCTGAATACGTGTCGATTCAGTTTCAGCTTGCCGGATTAGGAAGCAGGGCAGCTGCTTTTATCATCGATCAGGTACTGTTAATGATAATAAATATTTTAACAATCGTTGTCCTTTATTTTGTGATGGACGGGATGTCATCGATGCCGTTTTTTCTCGTGGATAATTCAATCCCGTTGGCAATAGCTCTTATTATTCTGTTTATTGTGAATGGGGGCTACTTTTTTGTCTTTGAATTTTTTTCAGGTGGAAGAACGCTTGGGAAAAAGCTAGTCGGAATTCGGGTATTACAGGAAAATGGGCATAGTATCACCTTGTTATCAAGTTTCATTCGGAATCTCATCCGTATTATTGATTCTTTGCCAACAGCTTACTTCCTTGGGATTGTTATGATATTTTTTCATTCGAAACATAAGAGACTTGGGGATCTCGTCGCCGGAACGATTGTCGTCCATGAACGAAAGCCAAAGCGGAAGAAGAGACTCTCGACCATTGAAAAAGAAATCGAAAATCGCGGTCTCTCCATGAATGATTTGACACTCGATGAATGGACGTTAAAATCGTTGGGGATGAAGGAATGGAAACTGCTTAGCACCTATGCAAGCCGATTCCATCAAATTCCATTAGCTGAAAGAAATCAGCTCACACAGCAAATGGCTGAAATCCTGTTTCCAAAGATAGGGATGGAAGTACAAGGGAAATTGGAAAGTGAATGGGAAGATACACTTCTTGTTCTATATTTATTGCTGCGGGATGAATGGGAATTTCAATTCTAAAAGTATCGGCCCTTCCAATGGAAGGGCCGATTTTTTTAAAGTATGGGTGATAAGAGGCGTGTTATGGCCTCTTTAAATTTATTTAGGATCGATCGATCTTTATATCTTGCAATCGAATATTCAGAGCTATCCTTGCAATCCTGTAAGAATAGGCTGTGAAGTTGTGTAGCTGCTTTTTCATCGTACAAAACGGCATTCACTTCAAAATTTAACCTAAAACTTCGAGTGTCGATATTAGCAGTCCCAACAGAGGCCACTTCCTGATCCACTACTATTGTTTTCGCATGGATGAAGCCTTTTTCATACAGATAAATTTTTGCCCCGTAATCGATCAGTTCTCCTGCGTACGACATGGTAGCCCAATAGACGATAGGGGAATCACCTTTACTTGGTATCATAATACTGACATCTACACCTGAGAGCAAGGCGATTTTACAAGCATCCATAAAACTAGCATCAGGAACAAAATATGGTGTTTGGATGTATACCGTTTTTTTGGCAGACGTAATCAGTTTTATATAAGCGTTTTTGATATGTTCCGTTTCTGAGTTTGGCCCGCTGGCAATAATCTGAACAGGCGTGTCACCTTCAGGCTTTTCGACGGGAACAGAATAGGGCACAAGATTCAACTTGTTCTTTGCGGCATAATTCCAGTCTAATAGGAATCTTCCTTGTAGTTGATTAACTGACTCACCGCGAACCTTTAGATGTGTGTCGCGCCAATAGCCAAATTTTTTATCCAATCCCAAGTATTCATTACCGATATTAAACCCGCCAATATAGGCTATTTTTCGGTCAATGATGCAAAGCTTGCGATGATTGCGGTTATTTATTCTGAAATTGATCAATTTTAAAAACGACGGGAAAAAGACCTCCACTTCACCGCCATACTGGATAAGCTCCTTAAAAAAGCCGGGAGAAATGCTTTTAGATCCAATATCATCGTAAAGAACCCTAACTTTTACACCTTCCTTAGCCTTTTTTGTGAGCTCATCCCGCAGTCTTTTCCCCAGGGAATCGCCTTGGATGATATAGTATTGAAGATGAATTTCCTCTTGTGCTTTTTTTATTTCTTCAAATAGAGATTGGAACTTGTCATGCCCGTCACTAAAAATCTCAATTTCATTGTACATCGTAAGCAATGCATTAGATGACTTCAAGTTCATCAGTAGTAAATCAAAATGTTTTGTTAGCAAATTCCGTTGGTAAAAACTGCTGTTTTGCAGTTGATGTGTTTGTTCGTCAACAGTTGATTTAAGATAGCTTCTTTCTTCAGATGATAATTGGTAAAAGTTTTTTTGTTTTAATTGTCTTCCAAGGAACAAATAAACTAAAAATCCCACAATAGGAATAAAGAAAAGAACCATAAGCCATGCCCAAGTGGATCCTATGTCTCTTCGTTCGATAAACACAACCACACCCGCAAGCACAATATTACCGATGAGAACAATCGTTACAAACAATGTTGTTAAAGTTGTCACTTCCATCCGATTTTACTCCTTCGCCATTCAACCATTCTTTTAGTAAATCTTACCTAAATTAACAGGACTTTAAAAGGAATTTGCGAGGATTCTCTAAATCTTTAAATCCTTCGCCGGAGTCTTCTCCGTCATGAAGACAATTTTAAAAAGGTGAATTCAGTATTAAATACGAATATTTACACATACTTCCATTATATTTTTATCATGAACTAAAGGAGTATGTCGATGCATTGGTATGAGAAGCTGAATCAATATTTTCCGGTTGAAGAGATGAAATCAAAAGAACACATGGAAACATTACTAAAAGAGCGTTCTGAAATCTATCATAAAGATGAGGGACCCAACCATGTGTTAATGTATGTGGAGCTCGATCATTTTGTCTTCATCGATTATCTTTTCGTTTCGAAAAATGCCCGTGGCCAGGGGCTTGGCCATAACCTGATGGAAAAGTTGAAAAGCAAAGGAAAACCTATTATCCTTGAAGTTGAACCCGTTAACTATGAAGACAGCGACACAGAGAAAAGGCTACGTTACTATAAACGTGAAGGCTTCGAGCATGCGAATTCAATCGGGTATGAAAGAAGGTCGCTTGCCACAAATGAGATTAATAAAATGGAAATCCTTTATTGGGCACCGCATCATGAATCGGAAGAAATGATATTTGCAGCGATGAAAAAAACGTACGATATGATACACACCTATAAGGATCAACATTTCTATGGTGAATCCTATCAGCCAGTTGAAGAGGTTCTGACCTTTAATGACGAACCAGAGAATGGGAATATTTTAGATAAACTATAACTTTCATTTGAAAAGGCTAACCAAATTTTTGGTTAACCTTTTATAAAAAGAAAAGAAAATATAAATTTCGACTTTGAGAATTGTCCAGCTCCAGCGCCCTTGCGGCTAGTGGCCTTCGCTCTCCGCCCTACGATAAGTCAAGCACGGATGCGCTCCGCTCTCCGTGTTTCCTTTATCTCAGTTGGAGCTCTCCAGGCCATACGCCGCTGACCAGGGCGCTTCCGCTTTTCTTTTTTACTTCATGAAAAGCTTAATTTTCTTGAGCCCGTTTTTTACATTTGGATAACGAAACGGAATGTCAAATAAGGTTGTTTGTTTTAAAACGCTTTTTTGATGGGAAAAAGTATTGAAATTCCCTTTGCCGTGATAGGCGCCAATCCCACTGTTTCCCACACCGCCAAACGGCAGATAAGGGGAGACAAAATGATACACCGTGTCATTAACACAGCCCCCGCCAAAAGATACGCTAGTAAGGACCTTTTGCTGTACTGTAGGATTTTCCGTAAAAATATAGAGAGCCAGTGGTTTTGGGTGTCGATGAATACCGGTAAATACCTCTGAAAGCTCATTGTACTGAAGAACAGGTAGAATCGGCCCAAATATCTCATCTTGCATGATCGGATCTTCCCAAGTGACATTTGTTAAGACCGTTGGCTCAATCGTTAATCTTTCTTGATTTCCGCCGCCGCCCATATAAAGTTTCCCATGATCGAGGAAAGAACATAGTCGCTGAAAGTGCCGCTCACTTACTATTCTAGTAAAATTCATATTATCTAACGGCTTTTGCCCATACAATTCAATCGTTGCTTCCTTCAATTGCTGGAGAAATTGATCCTTAATACTCTGATGAACATACAAATAATCAGGGGCAATACAGGTTTGCCCGGCATTGGTAAATTTCCCCCAGGCAATCCGCTTGGCAGCTAGTTTTATATTGGCATCCTTATGAACAATACAAGGGCTTTTTCCGCCCAATTCTAATGTCAATGGGGTCAAATTTTTCGCTGCCGCCTCCATAATGAGCTTTCCAACTGGGACGCTACCGGTAAAAAAGATATAATCAAATTTTTCGTCAAGCAGTGCTTGGCTTGTTTCCACGCCACCTTGGATTACTGAAATGTACTCCTCAGGGAATATATCACCTATAAGTTTCTCTAGTATTTCAGATGTTTTCGGCGTCAATTCAGAAGGCTTGATAACTGCACAGTTTCCCGCAGCAATGGCACCGATTAACGGGGCGATTGCCAATTGAAAGGGATAATTCCAAGGGGCAATAATTAGTGCAACCCCGTATGGTTCTGAATAAATGTAACTGTTGGAGCCGATATGTGTTACGGGTGTTTTCACCTTTTTTGGCTTCACCCATGACTGTAAATGTTTGATGGTGAATCGTAATTCTTCAAGAACAAAACCTATTTCAGAGGTATAAGCATCAAATTCTGATTTATTTAAATCCGCTCTTAATGCTTCCATCAACACTTTCTCGTTCGTTTTAATTGCAGTTCTTAATTTTTGAAGTGCTTCAAGTCGGAAAGCGATATCTTTTGTTGTTTCTGTGCGAAAAAAAAATTGTTGTTTCGTAAGGAGGGAATTGTACGTTTCCATTTGATCAGCCGCCTTTTTACCTAAATCAATCACTTATTCCTTTATCAGTTGGTAAAGATTGAATAGATCTTCTTTATTGAGAATCCTTGGTACTGGGTAGAGGGGATTGGCTTCCTTTAACGCCCGTTCAACCATTAACGGAATATCGCTGTCGACAATTCCACTAACCTTTTTAGGAATCTCCATCTTTTCGTTTAGCTTTTTTATAGCCTCAATAAAGTTTCCTGCCTTTTCTCTCACACTATCATTGTGTTTACCAATCCCAACGACTTCAGCCAGCTCGGCTAAAGGTTTATGGACGGATTCACCGTAATACTCAAGGACATAAGGGAGGATGATTGCATTTGCTAGCCCATGGGGAACCGAATAAAAACCACCCAACGTATGGGCGATTGCGTGGACATACCCAACATATGCACGTGTGAATGCCATACCAGCCCAATAGGCCGCTTTTTGCATATTCTTACGTGCCTGTATGTTGGTCCCATTTGTATAGGATTCATAAAGATTTTCAAAGATTAATTTTACTGCATCTACACTGTATTTTGTGGTTTCCTTTGTGTTACTTTTGCCGATATAGGCTTCGACAGCATGCGTTAGAGCGTCAATTCCAGTTGCTGCCGTAATATGTTTCGGAAGATTAATAATTAGTAAGGGATCAAGGACAGCATAATGCGGAATGAGTGCTGTATCCATTATGGCATATTTTTCGTGTGTCTCGCTATTGGAAACTACGGCAGCAAGAGTTGCTTCACTGCCAGTGCCAGCTGTGGTGGGAATGGCAAATAGGGGAGGCATTTTTTTCAAAACCTTTAATACACCCTTCATTTTGCGAATATTCTTTTTCGGTCTTGCTGCACGTGCACCAACCCCTTTGGCACAATCCATTGGCGATCCACCGCCAAATGCAACAATCCCCTTGCAATGGTTGGAGGTATACATTTGAAATGCTTCCTCAATATTATCGATTGTTGGGTTAGGTACCGTTTTATCGTAAATAACGAATTTGATTCCTTCAGTTCGAAGGTTATTCAGGAATTCGTCCATTAGTCCAACAGCTACGATTCCTTGGTCGGTGACAATTAACACACTTTCAATTTTATTCTGTTTAATCAGTTGCGGTAATTCTTTTAAACTATTTTCTCCCTCTAGCAGTTGCGGTTCCCGCCAAGGCATGAAGGAGGAGGCAACTTTCATCACTCCTTGAAATGACCTGCAATAAACTTTATACATACTATAACCTACCTTTCTTTGAAAAGTTGAATGTAGCCTTCAAGATACCCAAAAGACCCAAAAAGAGGAGAAAAAAACTAAATACGTATATTATTTATTTAACGTATCTATTTAAAAAATGTCAAGAATAATATTATGAATATAATTAATATTCTGAAAACATAAGTTATCCTATGAAAATGATAATGAAAATATGCTTTGGTGATCCTACGCTAATCAAATAAAAAGCCAACCCATAAATTGAGCTGACAAAAGAATGAAGAGAAGGGGGGAGGGGAAAAAATTAACTTTGCTTAATAAATGAGATTAATAAGTCTATTTCTGTAGAATGAAGCTGGTTAGCGTTATTAAAAAACTGTTGGACTATTATAATCATTTCAGGGCTAATTTCGTCACCGACAGACTGGATGATCATACCGACAACAGCCCCTACAAATACAGAAAGCTGTATGTGTGATTCTTCAGATGCATTCACCATATTCACAGTTAAGTCCTTAATAGGATTTCCAAGGCTATTCAAGAATAAGAGGAGAACACAAAGGAAGTAGGTACAGAATTCTAGTTTAACCTCGACATTTTTCATTAGTTCTAAGATATGTTTAATTGCGTCCATCAACGGGAGATTTTGTTGTTGTGCCATTAGAACCCTTACGCGGTTAAGAATTATTTCCCATTCATCTGGATTGGAAATTTCTCTTCTCTCTTTTTGAAATAGGAGATCTGCCATGCTTGTAGGAGAGAAGACCACAGTGGATCTTCCCGTTTCATTTTCGTTTACAGCATAGGTTCTTTTTAAAAGACCCTGGCTTTCTAAAGTTTTCAAAACATCATATGCAGTCCATTTGCTCACACCAATCGCCTCAGCCACGTCAGAATAATGAACAGGAAGATTGGTAGTTTGATATTGCTGCCAAATCTGGTCAAGAAACTCCCGTCTTCTTTTCGTTAAGGAAATCAACGCCGCCACCACCATTTATTGTTGTTTTGTTAGTGATTTTACATATTCTTGAACCATTTCAACCGTAACGTTTTTCCTTGTCGGAACAAATCGCAGGTTTATTTTATTCATCCTATTTGTTACCTCATTAATTTTATCAGTAGTATAGGGAAGACCTTGTTCACATAAACCTATGGCTTCTTCAATGTAGTTTTCACGTAGTTGATCCAGAGCCTGAAATTCCTGGTATGTTTTATTCTGATTCGCTGCGTGGTTAATTAAATCTTTATGTACACTCATGATTTCACTCCTAAAATTTTCTGTATTCATCATACCATAAACAACAAAAGGAGGATTTCATGAAATTTTTAAATTTATTAATAAGGGGAGAGAATTTAGGGGTAAACTTTCGGAAAAAACTTAATTGCGTAAAATATAAATTTGACGCAATTAAGCTGATGGGATAATATAGAAGTGAGGTGTTATGATGGTAAATCAGGAAAAACAATCTAATTTTAAAAAGTTGCAAACCATACTTGAGGAATTGCCTTGGTATGTGGATGAATACATCAATCATAAACTACGAAAACTTTCCACGGCTTCATTATTCAATTACTGCCATGATTATAAAATTTTCTTCAATTGGATGATTAGTGAACAGTTATGGAACGGCAGCATCAAGGACATTCCATTGGAACGGTTGGAGACAATGACGGTTTTAGAGGTTGAAAACTTCTTAAACTATCTACATTATCAATTAAATAATAAGGAACTAACTGTGAATCGGAAGTTATCTGCGTTAAAATCACTGTTTAATTATCTGCAAAATATTGCGGAAACTCCTGATTTAAAGCCATATATCAATCGGAATGTAATGGCGAAAATTGAATTTAATGAAGTCAAAGATAGTATGGAAACAAAAGCTACGAAAATGGAAGGAAAAATTCTGCTCGGTGATGAATACGAGAAATTTCGCCTGTTTATTGCCAATGATTATGGTGAAGTAAACAAAGAAAACCAGCGGTTATATAACTTTTATCAATTAAATAGAGAACGTGATACCGCCATTGTATCGTTAATCCTAGGATCGGGCCTCCGCCTTTCGGAGTTGGTGGGAATTGATTTAGGCGATATTGACTTTAGCAAGTATTGTGTCCGCGTAATCCGTAAAGGAAATAAAGAACAATTTGTTTATTTTAGCCAGGTGGCCATGGCGGATTTGCAGGAATATTTAGCTGTAAGAACGGCCAAATACAAAGTTGATAAAAATGAAAAGGCATTATTTGTTGGTGGCCCGACCGGTCCGAAAGTAAAATCACAAAGATTAAAAGCCCGAGCCATAGAATATCTGATTGAAAAATATGCAACTGCATTTGGTAAACCATCCTTATCAGTGCATAAATTGAGACACTCGTTCGCTACCAGATACCATGCGGAAATCAATGATGTACCGAAATTACGGCGCCAGTTAGGCCATTCCTCGATACAAACGACGATGATATACACCCATATTAAGAATGACGATCTAAAAATTGCGGTTGATAAGATGGATATGCCAAAAGAACAATTGGAATAAAAATAGGGCTGTTACAAATGACAGCTCTAAAAATACTTTTTATCAGTTTACATAATATTATTATGGTAACTAAAATGAATTTGTCTCAATTCCTAAGTATACTTAAGATAATGAGACGGAATGAAATTTAAAGATTTATATCAATTTTTGAATTAACTTTTCTTAAATTCTCGCAAAATTGGTCCACGTTTTTTGGTGAAATCAAAATCGTATTCCATTTTCCATATCGTATTTCTAGACGGTTCAATGACAATGCTGGACTCGATAACGGATTCCGCGTTTTTCTGATACTTATTATCGTCATGATGTCAATTTTCCAACGAAACGGCCCTCCAACAATCATTAATTGCTTCCCATTTATTTCATAATAGGTTCCGAACCAGCACCAAAGAATAAATGCACTAGTAAATCCACATACCAGGACCGCAGTGATGACCTCCCCCTTCCCTTCTGGTCCGCCAGGTAGGAATAAAAAAGAGCCGATTAAAAAGGCAATTGCCCCCCATAATAGAACGCCTGTGATAATTCCCTTTTTAGAGTAAAATCTCATCACCTTCAACTCCTTCCAACAATTGATTACAAAAGACAAACATTCCCAATACTATCATTATATACGAGTAACATACTTAAAAGTTATATAAAAAGGCATTTAGAAAGTTTATAAACTCTCTAAATGCCTTTTTTTATCCTGCAGTTTTCTGATTAAAGGTAAATTGGCTATTATACAACTCAGCATAAAAGTCACCCTTTTCTAGTAATTCCTTATGGGTTCCTTTCTCAATTACTGTTCCATGATTCATTACTAGAATGAGATCAGCGTCACGTATCGTTGATAGCCGGTGGGCAATAACGAAACTTGTGCGCCCTTTCATTAAATGATCCATTGCTTTTTGAATTTGAACTTCGGTTCTGGTATCGACACTGCTGGTTGCTTCATCCAGAATTAAGATGGAAGGATTAGCCAGGATCGCCCGTGCAATTGTTATTAATTGCTTTTGACCTTGTGAAATATTTGATGCTTCTTCATTTAAAATTGTATCGTAGCCTTCGGGGAGCGTTCGAATAAAGTGATCAGCATTAGCTGCCCGCGCTGCTTCCACAATTGCTGCTTCTGTTGCTCCCTCTCTTCCGTATGCAATATTATCACGAATGGAACTATTGAAAAGCCATGTATCTTGAAGCACCATTCCGAATAAACTACGCAGTTTCTCTCTTTTAAATTCACGAGTATCGATACCGTCAATTAGGATTTTTCCAGAATTAAGTTCATAGAAACGCATTAATAAATTGATGAGTGTGGTTTTACCAGCACCGGTCGGTCCGACGATCGCAACCCGTTGCCCTGGCTTCACCTCAATATTCATATCCTCAATTAATGGTTCATTTTCCTTATAACTGAATGAAACATGTTCAAAGGAAACCTCCCCTTTAGGAGCGATAATGTCTTTCGGTGCGACCGCTTCAGGCACCTCTTCTGTTTCATCTAAAATTTCAAATACACGCTCAGCGCTTGCAATCGTTGACTGGATAATGTTCGCAATATTGGCAGTTTGAGTAATTGGTTGAGAAAATTGTCGTGCATATTGAATAAATGCTTGGATATCCCCTATTTCAATGGCCTTTTTCGTTACCAATAGGCCGCCAACTACTGACACAAGCACATAACCAATATTATTGATAAATGACATTAATGGCATAATCATGCCAGACATAAATTGCGCTTTCCAACCTGATTGGTACAAGTCCTTATTGGTTTCTTCAAATTTTTCAATGGATTGCTGTTCACGTCCAAACACTTTGATGACTTTATGTCCTGTATACATCTCTTCTACATGCCCATTAAGCTCACCAAGAGATTTTTGCTGCCCTTTAAAGTAGGTCTGTGACTTTTTAGCAATCTTCATTATCGCCACAAAACTTAGTGGGATTGTCAGTACTACAATCAATGTCATTAACGGACTGATCGAAAGCATCATGACAATAACCCCGAGTAATGTAACGACCGAAGTGATAAGTTGTGTTAAGCTTTGCTGTAAGGTTGTACTGATATTATCGACGTCATTGACAGCCCGACTTAGAATTTCACCATGTGTCCGTGAGTCGAAATACTTTAAGGGAAGCTTGTTGAGTTTCTCTTCTACCTCTTTACGAAGATGATAAACTGTTTTTTGAGCAACCCCCGCCATGATATATTGTTGAATATAGGCAAAGATCGCACTTACAATATAAAGTCCTATTAGCAACAGAATAATTTGACCAATGTAGTCAAAATCTATTTTTGCTCCTGGAACTCCTCGTAATTTCGCCATTAAGCCTTCAAACATCTTGGTCGTTGCTTTCCCCATAATTTTTGGGCTGACTATTGAAAAAACGGTACTGATAATGGCTGTAATTAAAACGGCAAACAGTTGTATTTTATACGGCTTTAAGTAGGTGATGAGCCGTTTTAACGTTCCTTTGAAGTTCTTTGCTTTCTGGGGAGCCATGCCCATGCCCATTGGGCCGAATCCACCGCCCCCTGGTCCTCTTCCTGGTCCCTGATGCTTGGAATCCTTGCTCATGCGATTTCCTCCTCTGACAACTGCGACATGACAATTTCACGGTAAACCTTACTTGTTTCCATTAACTCTTGATGGTTGCCGATTCCGGCGATTTCCCCATTTTCTAAAACAATAATTTGGTCGGCATCCATAATCGTGCTAACTCGCTGAGCAACGATGAGCATGGTTGAAGAAGCCGTTTCTGCTTTTAAGGCTGCACGGAGTTTGGCATCTGTTTTAAAATCCAGTGCTGAAAAACTATCATCAAAAATATAGATTTCCGGTTTTCTTACAAGGGCTCGGGCAATCGACAAGCGCTGTTTTTGCCCGCCTGAAACATTTGTTCCCCCTTGAGCAATCACAGACTGGAATCCATCGGGCATTTCCGAGATAAACTCTGTTGCTTGAGCCGTTTCGGCAGCCTGTTGTACTTCTTCATCTGTAGCTGCTTCTTTACCATAACGAATATTTTCTGAAATGGTACCGGTAAAAAGAACCGCTTGCTGCGGCACAAAGCCCACTTTTTCCCGGAGGCTTTCCTGGGTTATCTCGCGAACATCAATACCATCTACTAGTACTTCTCCACTATCCACATCATAAAAGCGCGGAATCAAATTGATCAGCGTTGATTTACCTGAACCGGTTCCGCCAATAATGGCTGTTACTTCCCCCGGGTTCATTTTAAAAGAAATGTCTGAAATCGCTGGCATTTCTGCACCGGGGTAACTGAAGGTGACATTTCGAAATTCTACCTGACCCTTTTGCACCTTAACGGGTGCGGGTAAGGCAGGATCTTGAATATCAGCATTTGTTTCAAACACTTCGTTTATCCTAACCGCTGAAACGGATGCTCTTGGAATCATCACAAACATCATAGATAACATCACAAATGAGAACATGATTTGCATCGCATATTGAATAAATGCCATCATGTCACCAACTTCCATATGACCATTACTAATCCTAATCCCGCCAAACCAAATAATCGCCACGGTGGTAAGGTTGAGGACAATCATCATGATCGGCATCATCGCAGCCATGAGTTTATTGACCTTTATCGCTGTTTGTGTAAGATCCCAGTTTGCTTCATCAAACCGTTTTTTCTCATGGGTCACCCTGTTAAAGGAACGGATAACACGAATGCCTGTTAGGTTTTCTCTTAATACCCGATTAAGTTTATCGAGTTTTACTTGCATGGCTTTAAATAATGGCATTCCCTTTCTGGCAATCACCACGATTGTTATGACCAGAACAGGTAAGGACACTGCCAGGACCAGGGTCAACTTTGTATCTTTCGATAAAGCCATAATAATCCCGCCAATACACATCATCGGTGCCATTACCATCATCCGGAGCATCATGATGAGTACTTGCTGGATCTGGGTAATATCGTTTGTTGTTCTCGTAATCAGTGATGCTGTTCCCAGTTTATCAAACTCATGAAGAGAGAAGTTCCCGACATGTGAAAAGATTTCGCTTCGCAGTACCTTACCAAAACCGGCTCCTGCCTTTGCCGAATAGAAGCTGGCAATGATGGAGCAAATCATTCCCCCAGCCGCAACAAGCAGCATAAGGCCGCCGATTTTCCAAATATAATTCGTATCACCTGTTACTACTCCCTTATCGACTATATCAGCCATTAAGGTTGGTAAGTACAGTTCAGCCATTGACTGAAGAAGAACAAGTACCAGAACAAAGTAAATGGGTATTTGAAATGGTTTTAAAAATCTGGTCAATTTGATCAAGTTGCTTCAACTCCATTTTTATTGGTTTCTGAGCATACCATATACTAAATTTGTGAACTGAATATGAACAATCATGTTCCATTGCTTTACCTATTTGTTTCCGAAAGCTATTGATTACTTACTCGGGTAAAATAATCATGAACTTTGGTAAGCAATTCTGCCAGTTGTACACTTTCTTCTTCTCCTAAATAATCAATTAATCCCAAAAAGGTTTCACCAAATGCTTTTCTGGCATTTTTAGTTGCTTCCATCCCTGCCGGAGTCAGTGTAATTTTTACAGCTCTTCTGTCATCTGGATCAACTGTCCGTTCAACTAAGCTGTCTTTTTCAAGGATGTTAACGATTTGGGTAATAGTTGGCGGGGTAACCTCCAAAAGCTGACTAATTTCAGAAACTTTCATTTCGCTATTTTTGTCATTAGCAAAACGTTGAATGGTTGCAAGCACCCTGAATTCACTCGGATTAAAGCCGGCAATTTTCTTGTTATGCCACCCCGTTTTTTTTAATTGCATAAAGGATTGTAAAAGCTTCTGGGCCGTGCCGCTTTCAAAATCGGCCATGTTCATCACCTCGAGTTTTATTTTTTTCATAATACTTAGGGTACTTAATTATTTACAATCCTAAGTATATTCTTCACCATTTCCATCGTCAATTTTTAGATAAAGAAAAAACACAGAAAATAGTTTCTGTGTTTATTTAGGTATATTCTCTTGCTTGACATTTACATTTAATAGCTTCCATTGGTCATTTTCATATGTCCATGTGGTTTCAACTAAGGCAATAGTGTCCGCATTTGCGACACCGGTTACTCTTTGAATACCCTTTAATCCCATATTTCCATCTTTTAATTGAAACGGCTTTAGGCTGCTATAGGGATTTACCGATAATTCGGTTGGTTCGTTTAGCTTTCCCTTATAATAAAAACCAAGTTTTTTGTAATATTTCTTCCGATCCTTTAAATCAAATAAATAAGTTTTATCTGTTTGAAGCAGCTTTATTTCAGCTTTATAGCCATTAAGGAATTTAGCATCCATTTCAAGTGGTTCCGGAATCGTTAAGTTATTGTGGACAAAATTCTTTAATGAATATAAATAATTGTTTACTATGCCACCGCTTCCCCCCGTTAAAACACTCGCATATAAATCTTTTATTCCATCATGATTCAAGTCTGTTAGTTGAAGTGATGCTTTCGATCCACTTTCTAATGGAAAGGTAATTACTTTCCCGTTTGAGCCCGCAATCTCAAGATATATCTCTTTCAAATACGAATCATCATCCTGATAAGGTATCCCCTTTAAGAGGATAACCTCATCTATATCATCACCAGAAATATCTGCTTTTTCCTCTGAAATAGTGATGACCTTCGCTTTTTCCTCAATTGCATATACTCCAGTTATTGCTGTAATTGACAGTAGAAAAAATGAAACCATAACAAGCAGCATTTCCTTTTTCACTCGTTTCCCCTCCATACTCGCTATTGTTAGTTAGTATGTCCAATTTTGGAAAAAAGATGAAGAAAAGGACTCTCTATTTTTAGAGAGTCCCATCCATTTATTCACTAGGGGTTTCAGGTGTTTCCACTTTCCAAATATTCGTTACTTTTCCACTTTCCCCTTCATCTAAAATGAATGAGCCGTTAGAGTAACGATCACTATAGCGAATATCACTTATATTTACTGTTTCGATGACACCTTTATCTGTTTGTATAAAAATGGTATCTTGATCATTTGCAATCATAAAGCCCATGATCCTGTGCGGATTTGATTTGAGTTCCCTCAGAATGACGACACCTCGCTTAGCACGAGTAGCCTTTTCAAATTCTTTTACTTTCATCCGCTTTACGGCGCCACGCTGCGTGGCAATCACAATGGAATCCCTACTATCGGAAGTAATCAGCTTCCCACCGACAACAAAATCGTTTTCTTTTAGGTTTATCCCTTTTACTCCCGCTGCTCGAATGCCGACAATACTTATTTCTTCCTCATGGAACCAAAGGGCATAGCCAAGGTTTGTAATGAGGAAAAGTTCTTTTGTCCCGTCTGTTAGATGGACATCCATTACTTGGTCGTCATCTTTAAGATTGACAGCAACAAGTGGCTTAGAATAGCGCTGTGCTTTATAAGCTTTCAGCTCGGTCTTCTTGACCATGCCATTTTTTGTAACAAAAACGAAGAAGGCATCTGATTCAAAATCCTTCACCGGTACCGCTTGAATAATTTCTTCATCACGGTCAATTGGAATGATATTTGCCACATGCTGGCCTAAGTCTTTCCAGCGGATATCAGGAAGTTCATGCACAGGGCAGAATAGATAATTACCCTTGTTGGTGAAAAGGAGCAGAACATCCTTTGTATTCATATCAAGTTGATCTAATAGACGATCAGATTCCTTCATGGCAAGATCTTGACCACCTGATGCAGCAAATGAACGCTGGCTTGTCCGTTTTACATACCCTTGTTTCGTAATGGTTACAATGACGTCCTCGCTAGGAACGGTTACCTCAAGATTGATTTTTAACTCTTCAATCTCTGCTTCAATCTTCGAACGGCGCACATCGGCGAAGCGTTTTTTTACATCTTTTAATTCTTTTTTGATCACGGAGATCAGCTTTATGTCACTTGCTAAAATGGCAGTCCATTCTTCGATTTTCTTTGCTAATTCGTCCGCTTCCTGCCTTAATGCGGTGATGTCAGTATTCGTTAAGCGATAAAGCTGTAAAGATACAATAGCTTCGGCTTGCAACTCGGTAAAGGCAAATTTACCAATCAAATTGTCTTTTGCATCACGCTTGTCCTTTGACGCGCGGATGGTGGCAATTACTTCATCAAGAATGGATAAAGCTTTCATTAAGCCTTCAACAATATGCTGCCGTTCTTTCGCTTTATTGAGTTCAAACTGAGTCCTTCGTGTCACCACTTCTTTTTGATGCTCAATATAGGCATCAAGTAATTCTCGAAGCCCCATTAACATTGGCCGCTTTTTATGAATAGCCACCATATTAAAATTATAGGTTACTTGCAAATCACTATTTTTATATAAATAATTCAATACACCTTCAGCATCGGCATCCTTTTTTAATTCAATCACAATTCTGAGACCGGTACGGTCGGTTTCATCGCGAACCTCAGATATGCCCTCAACTTTTCGATCAAGACGAAACTCATCCATTTTTTTGACAAGGTTTGCCTTATTCACTTCATAGGGAATTTCTGTGATCACAATTTGCTGTTTTCCGCCACGAACCTCTTCAATGTTTGCTTTACTTCGGATAATAATCTTGCCTTTACCAGTTTCATAGGCTTTTTTTATACCATCTATCCCCTGGATAATCCCTCCGGTAGGGAAATCCGGCCCCTTGATAACCGTCATAAGTTCATCGACAGTTGCATCTGGATGATCCATTCTTTTAATGACGCCGTCAATAACCTCACCAAGATGATGTGGTGGTATATCCGTTGCATATCCAGCAGAAATCCCTGTTGAACCATTTACTAGAAGATTTGGAAACATCGCTGGGAAGACAGTTGGTTCCTTCGAGGTATCATCAAAGTTTGGAATAAAATCGACGGTATTTTTCTCAATATCACGTAAAAGTTCTGCCGATATGGCTGACAGCCTCGCTTCCGTATACCGCATCGCAGCTGCCGGGTCACCATCGACACTCCCGTTGTTTCCGTGCATTTGCACGAGCACATTTCGTACCTTCCAATCCTGGCTCATCCGAACCATTGCTTCGTAAACGGAGGAATCACCATGTGGATGATAGTTACCGATTACGTTACCAACCGTTTTTGCTGACTTTCGAAAGCCTTTATCAAAGGTATTGCCCTCGAAATGCATTGCATAAAGAATTCTTCGCTGAACCGGCTTTAACCCATCTCTAGCATCAGGCAAGGCACGTTCTTGAATAATATATTTACTATATCTGCCAAAACGATCACCAATGACATCTTCTAGAGGTAAGTCACGGAATTTTTCAGTTGCACTCATCCTTCAGACCCCTCCTCAGCGACCGTAATATTTTCATTTTCCAAAATGGTGTCATCTTCTTCTAAACCAAATGCAACATTGCTTTCAATCCATTTACGGCGCGGTTCGACTTTATCGCCCATAAGGGTTGTCACGCGGCGTTCCGCTCTTGCCGCGTCATCGATTTTCACTCGAATCAGCGTACGTGTTTCCGGATCCATTGTTGTATCCCATAGCTGATCGGCATTCATTTCACCAAGCCCCTTATAACGCTGGATGATATAGCCTCTGCCCACCTTTTTCAAGGCACCTTGCAGCTCATCATCACTCCAGGCATACTCAATTATTTCTTTTTTACCTGCTCCTTTACTTACCTTATAAAGCGGCGGCAAGGCAATAAATACTTTTCCCGCCTCAAGGAGCGGTTTCATATAGCGGTAAAAGAAGGTAAGTAATAATACTTGAATATGAGCACCGTCGGTATCGGCATCCGTCATAATAACGACCTTATCGTAATTAATGTCTTCCACATTAAAGTCGGCACCTACTCCACCGCCGATGGCATAAATAATCGTATTGATTTCTTCATTTTTAAAAATGTCCGCTAGTTTTGCTTTTTCTGTATTAATGACTTTACCTCGTAAAGGAAGAACAGCTTGAAAACGGCGGTCACGTCCTTGTTTTGCCGATCCTCCAGCAGAATCACCCTCAACAAGGTACAATTCATTCTTTTGTGGGTTTCGGGATTGCGCCGGTGTTAGTTTACCGGATAAAACAGCCTCTCCACGCTTCCGTTTCTTGCCGCTGCGTGCATCTTCCCGTGCTTTTCTAGCAGCTTCACGGGCTTGGTAAGCTTTAATCGACTTTTTAATCAAAAGGGAGCTTATATCAGGATTTTCCTCAAGAAAATAGGATAAATGCTCAGACACAACCGCATCAACGGCGGATCGCGCTTCATTTGTTCCTAGTTTTCCTTTCGTTTGTCCTTCAAATTGGAGAAGTTCCTCAGGGATTCTTACGGAAATAACCGCCGATAACCCTTCCCTAATATCTGTCCCATCAAGGTTCTTATCTTTTTCTTTTAATAAGGAGATCTTCCGGGCATAGTCGTTAAATACCCTTGTCAACGCTGTTTTAGAACCGGCTTCGTGTGTACCGCCATCTCTTGTCCGTACGTTGTTAACAAACGAAAGAATATTTTCAGAGTAGCCATCATTGAATTGAAAGGCAAATTCGACCTCTATGCCATGATTTGCCCCTTCAAAGCTGACAACGGGGTGGAGGACATCCTTTTCTTCGTTTAAATATTCAACAAAAGCCTCTATACCATTTTCATAATGAAATACTTCATGAAGGTCATTGCGGTCATCATGGATTTCAATCTTTAACCCTTTCAGTAAAAAGGCTGACTCTCTTAACCTCTCACATAAGGTATCGAAGTTATAGGTGGTTGTTGAAAAAATAGAGGAATCAGGCTTAAAATGAATCGTCGTTCCTGATTGATTGGTTTTACCGATCTTTTCAAGTGTTGTAGCTGGCTTACCGCCATTCTCAAACCGTTGTTCATAAACGAAACCGTCCCGCTTAATCGTGACGATTAACCATTCCGATAGGGCATTGACGACAGAAGCCCCAACACCGTGGAGCCCGCCGCTTGTCTTATAGCCACCCTGACCGAATTTTCCGCCGGCATGGAGCACCGTTAAGATGACTTCTGGTGTAGGTTTACCCATTTTATGCATACCTGTAGGCATGCCGCGTCCTTTATCCATGACACTGATAGAGTTGTCTTTGTGTATTTTTACGATGATTTGATCACCAAAGCCGCCAAGCGCCTCATCCACTGAATTGTCCACAATCTCATAGACGAGGTGATGGAGTCCGCGTGAATCGGTGCTGCCAATGTACATACCCGGGCGTTTTCTAACCGCCTCAAGACCTTCTAGTACTTGTATGGCATCATCATTATAATCAAAAGCTTGTTGATTCCTTGCCACGATAATACCCCTTTCATACATTACAAAAAAACTAAATTGATTAAAGTCTCTGTTATCCTTGTAAATAACGTATTAGAACTAATGTTTGCCACTTTGATTTTAACACATGTTCTCGTGGCGTCTAGACTTAATTGTAGCGATTTATTTCGATTTGGCAAATAAGTATTTTTAAATTAACTCATTTTGCTATATGATTTTTGCAGAATTTAGGGAGAAAAAAAGAAAAAAACTGCTAATTATTAGCAGTCATTTAAAAAGAAATGAGGTCTATTTATTATGGCATGTTCCTGGTTAAAGCATGCTCCACTTTTATACAACGATCCATGACAACTGTATAGCCTTTTTCTTTTAAAAACTCATATGCTTCTTCATTTGCAAGGCCCAGCTGTGCCCAAAAAACATCCGCATCAATTTCGTCAAATTCCTTTGCCACATCAAACAATTGCTCTGAGCGCCGGAATACGTTCACGATGTCAATATGCCCGTTAATATCTTTTAAGGATGCCACTGCCTTTACACCCAGAATTTCGCCATTAAAGGTTGGATTGACTGGAATAATGTCATATCCCGCTTTTTGCATGACCTCAGATACTTGATAAGAAGTGCGATCAGGTTTATTACTTAAACCAACTACGGCAATTCTTTTTGCGTTTTTTAATATGGTCCCAATTTCCTCGCGACTAGGATTCTCCATTCAGTACCACTCCTGTATATTGTTTTCTATATTTTACCTCTTTCCAGTAAAATTACAAAATAAAAAACTCCCTGTTTGTGGGAGTATTTGTAACGATAAATCAAACTGATACGAGTTCCTGTTTAACAGCTGCCGTTGCCTTAGGAATTGACAAACAGAATTTGGCTCCATCACTCGTATTTTCAACTGTTACAGTGCCATTCATCTTTTCGACAATCATCTTGGTTAAATAAAGGCCGAGACCAGTCCCATTTTGCCTTGTGGTAAAGTAGGGGTCAAATACTTTCTTCAGTAATACAGGTTCGATACCGCCTGCATTATCAATGAACTCTGCTGTCACATTATCTGTTGTCTCACCGATTTTTATCGATAGTTTTCGATGTCTGCTGTCTTTTTGAACAAAGGCGTCACGTGCATTTGTTAAAATATTTAGCACAACCTGGCTATATTCATTCGGATATCCATATGCCATCTGTTGGCCTCTATATTCAAATTCTACCTGAATCCCATGTTTTTTCAGACTTAGCGAAAATATGGTTAATGCCTCTTCGATTGAATCGCCAACGGAAAAAGGTATTCTTTCTTTATTCGGTTTATAGAATTTCCGAAAATCATTTATGGTCCTGGACATATGATTAATTTGGACCATACTCTCCCTAGTGAACCGGTCAATGTATTGATCGTCAATTTCGCCAAACTCCAATGCTTCTCTAACATCATGCATTAATAGCGATAAGTGATTTAACGGCTGTCGCCATTGGTGCCCAATACTTGCAACCATGCCACCCATTGCAGCAAGTCTGGATTGCTCAATTAAAATCGTATCTTTCTGTTTGTTCTTTACCACCTCATCCTGAAGTAACTTTTCTAAATATTGATTTTGTTGTACCACTAACTCATACTTTTTTACTAATTCTTGATAGTTTCTTTCACTTTCCGATTTCTCGATCATACTGCTCAACTCCTTCATACAGATTCGGAAAATTATAAGACAAACCGACCAATAGTCGTGTCGATTCGGCCGGTTTTTTGCTTGTTTATTTGATTTTATCTAAATTATAGGGGCTCCATACACAGCTTTCAACGAATTAACAAATGGTTTGAAAATTCTCCATATTTTTGTAATAAAATCGACTTTAATTGTCCTTACTTTTGACGATTTAATAAATGTAAAAAGGAAATAATAAAGGATCTGTGTAAGAATCCTTTATTATTTCCTTTATTTTTGTGTTACGGCATTGTCAGCATGTAGATTTAAGGCCGTCCATGCGGTGATGTCGCCGAAAACCCTAGACCATGTCCCAACTCCGGCCAACTGATAGTTACTCGCTAAATCAGCTCGTTTCTTCAAAGATAATTCATCTTCTATCCAAATTTTATAGAGGGCATTTTCTTCTGCAGAAGCATATTCTGCGTAGTTTTGACCACTTTCCTCATCATACCTTGGCTGTATTCCTTTCTCAGCAATCCATGCTTTAACCTTATCCATTGATAGTGCCTGTGCAGTTACTTCAGTAGTGCCATCTGTATTTGTTTGTTCCTTCCATAGTCTTGCATACAACGGGACCCCAAGGATTAATTTCTCATTAGGTACCTCTTTTAGCAAGGTATCAAGGTTTCTTTCCACCCATGGTAAACTAGCCACACTTCCTGCACCTGATGAGGCACCCGTATGTTCATCATACGCCATGACGACAAGGTAATCGGCAATTTTAGCCAGCTTTTCACGTTCGTAAAATGAAGACCAGTTGTTGTTACTGCCCGCTGCAAAGGTAATATCCATTGATACAATTAATCCGGCTTCATGCAGGTATGGTGCTGCCTCCCTCATGAATTGAGTCACAAGCGGCCCATCTTCTTGATTCACATTTTCGATATCAAAATTAACTCCTTGCAACTGGTACATCTGACTGAAATGAAGCAATTGCCGGATAATCGCTTGCCGTGTTTCAAAATCTTTCATGGCCTCATGTGTTAGCATAGGGTCAAATGAATTTGAAAACACCCCCCATACTTGATATCCCTTGCCGTGTGCCCAGTTGCTGTAGTTAAGCGAAGCAAGGTTTTTGACTGATCCGTCACCAGCAGCAAGGGAGAACCATGTAGGCGAAACGACATTTACACCAGCCATGTCTGGGATTTTAGAAGCATCAGGATTTTTAGAATAAACAGCCTCCCAGGTCAATTTTACAGGGCCATTAATCTCTGGCATTGAAAACGTCTGGCTCTGACGTGTAATCTCGATCGTTACAGTCTCTTTCGTTTGAACATACTCCTTTTTTACATAACCGCTGATCCCATTCGCTTTTCTTATAAGATAAAAATCGTCCTTTTCGCCTTCAATGGTAACGGCTTCGTTGTTAGCCATTTCGGCTACATAGGGGGATCGGAACGAAGGTTCTGTTCGCAGCCTAAGTTTCTCTTGATTCATATCTTTTTCTGTCAATACACCCTTCATAAATTTCTCGCCATCCTGTTGAATCCAAATAGCCCCGGTTTCAGGCATTTTTTTATATTGGATCGGGTAAAAAGACAGGATTGGCTCAAGGGCAACGTATGTTTTTCCCTCCTTGGTAATAATGGGTGAAAGTTGTAAGTTAACTTCCTTTTGATTGACAAAATAGGTGAGAGAATTGGTCGGCATTTGAACCACTTTATCACTTGTTGTTAGGATGACTGAATTTGACTTTTCATCATACATGATGGTATTGTCGATGTTTTCCTTCAAAAATGAAAGGGGAACAAACCAGGTATTTCCTTCGAGTAAGGCATTTCCCAGCTGCTCCCCGTGGAATACGATAGGATGTTCACCACGGAAATACGTTTTTTTATCCGTTGAGGCAAAAGGATAGAAGAATAGGAAAATGGAAGAAAAAATGAGCAGGAATGCGCAAATTAACCCTCCAATGATCCATTTCATAGATAGTTTTTTTGTGTAATGATATTCAATACGCGCCATGTTTCAAAATCCTCCTTACCTCTATCCTAAGATATCTTTTTAGAAATGAGAAGGTTTTTTCCAGGCTAAAATGCTAATTCTTTTAGTTATTCAAGAAAGCAATAGTGTTTTTTCGAAATTCCATGGTAAAATAGAAGGACTCGAACTTTTATTGAAGGAGATAGTATGAATGGTTCAAATTATTTTAGTTTTGATCCTGGCTTATTTGCTTGGTTCGATTCCATCCGGTTTGATTATCGGTAAGGTTTTTTACAAAACAGATATTCGTGAGCATGGGAGCGGAAATTTAGGGGGAACCAATACCTTTCGAACACTTGGTGTGAAAGCTGGTTTAGTCGTTACGCTTGCTGATATCCTAAAAGGAACGTTAGCAGCATCGTTACCTGTTCTCTTATCGATTGATATGAACCCATTATTGGCTGGTGTGTTTGCTGTTTTGGGACATACTTACCCTCTATTCGCTGGATTTCGTGGCGGGAAAGCCGTCGCTACTTCTGGTGGAGTTCTATTGTTTGCGGCACCCTATTTGTTCTTAACCGTATTAGTCGCATTCTTTATTAGTTTGTACATAACAAAATATGTTTCCTTGTCATCGATGATTGCCGGAATTATCGCTATATTATTTGCAATCATGGAAGGATTTGTGCAAAAATGGGACATTCCCTTGTTGATCGTCGTGTTTTTACTGGCATCCTTTGTCATTTACAGACATCGGGCAAATATAAAAAGAATCATGGACAAAACAGAGCCCAAAATCAAATGGCTGTAAGAAAAGCGCAAGCGCCCTGGTCAGCGGCGTATGGCCTGGAGCGATCCAACTGAGATAAAGGAAACACGAAGAGCCGGAAGGCGATTCGATGTTGACTTATCGTAGGGCGGAGAGTGAAGGACACTAGCCGCTAGGGAGCTGGAGCTAGACATTTCTCAAAGTTTAATTACTTTCTATTATTTTATTAATGGACCTTAAACGGTTCTTTTTTATTTTTCATAAAAAATTCAGAATCACTTCGGTCATTCATCTATATCTTCTGTAGTATATAAGTATGGATGGAGACTACAAGAGTGGAGGGATTTTGATGCAAAAGGTGAAACAGGATCTTATTTTTTCAACCGTTGTTTCGAATAACCCAGATGTAAATGAATTTATTGTTGAGTTTACCAGGAACGGAGAAATGACTGACAGCTTTCCGATAAAAACAACGAATAATTTTGATGAATTAATTGAATTTTTTTTCGAAATGGAAGAATAACATTTTCTTTGTTGACAGCAAAAAGGAGCGTCCACTGTGGAGGCTCCTTTGATCTACATTTTTAACAATTTAAATGTTTTATTTCCCATTACATCCTGAATATAATCGAGCTTAGTTTGGTCAAAATAAACAAAATCCTTTTCATGGATAAGGATAATGAGCTCACCAAACTCAAATGTAGTATCCCCTTGTATTTTCCGCTCTTCCAGAGACAGATTTAATTTTGGACCACCTCAACCGATCCCCATACTTAAACGTAAGAATAGTGTTTCATCTGGTGTTTGTTTCTCGTTATTTACGGTGTATAGTAATTTTTCGTATGCACTCGGCGTAATCTGAAACATTCTTTTCACAATCCAATCATTATTAATTAGTCCACCATGAATAGATTTAATGTTATTCTTAAATATAATATAGTATAAACAATGAGCATAGAAATAATTTGCTTGATAACGTGATGGGTAAAGGTGATTAAATGAAGAAAAAAGCTATTATTTCCTCCACATTCATTATTTTGATTTGTATTGTTGCTGCGGCGTCTGTCTGGATTATTCAGCAAAATCAAGTGTCTAAACAGGATGACATGGTATACGTAACGAAAGACCATAAAACACGCCCATCCATCAATATCAATCATGAGTTGACTGAAAAGGTTACGCTCGGTGCGATTGGCGATATTCTTATCCATAGTCCTGTCTATGTAGACGCTTTTAATGGTGCAGAATAGTAGTTTTGATCCCATGTTCGAGCCTGTGAAACCATTATTGGAGAAGCCAGATGTTCTGACGGCAAATCAAGAAAGTATGTTAGGTGGTCTAGAATTGGGTTTATCCGGGTATCCCATGTTCAATAGTCCGCACGAGGTTGCCAGTGCGCTCGTCCATTCCGGAGTCGATATCGTTTCAACAGCCAATAACCATTCGTTGGATAAAGGAGAAAAAGGAATTCAGTCAGAGTCCGCTTATTTAGATAGTATTGGTTTACCACATGTCGGGAGTTTCATTGATGAAAAGGATCGAGAGGATTTGCGTGTCATTACTAAGAATGGCATTAAAATTGCCTTTCTTTCTTACACATATGGCACAAATGGAATTTCTGTTCCGACTGGAAAAGACTATCTTGTCAACCTGATCGATCGAGAAATCATGAAGAATGAAATTCATCGTGCCAAAAAGGCAGCAGATGTTGTGGTGATGAGTATTCATTGGGGGATGGAGTATCAGCGAATCCCGACAGATGAACAAAAGGATTTGGCGAATTTCTTGGCTAATGAGGGTGTGGATATTATTTTTGGCTCCCATCCGCATGTATTGCAGCCAATGGAATGGATTCCGACGACGGATGGCCGCAAATCCTTTGTGGTTTATTCATTAGGGAATTTTCTATCGGCACAATATGGTGATTATAAGGATATTGGTGGGTTAGCCACAATCGATATTACCAAACATGTTTCAGAAAAAGGCAACACGATTGAGCTCTCAAACCCTGTGTTTTCTCCAACATTCGTGACAAGTCAAAAATATCATCAATTTCGGATCGTACCTTTAGAAAATGCCGGAGCATACGGACTTTCTAATGCCGACGCAACATATAAAGAAATTCAAGAACATATGAGCCAATGGCTCCATTAAAGGGTTGTTCATCCAATCGAAGAAACAGGCTCACTTGATAAAATTACTTCTCAAGTGAGCCTGTTTTGTTTTCCCAAATATGTTCTTGCAGACCTTCTTTTATCAAAATTTCTTTTTGTCTATCACCGATTAAGTCAAAATGGGAATAACCATCGATTCGATGATGAATCCATTCCTTTTTTAAACCATGTTTTTTGCCCCAAGCGGCTAATTTTTCAAGGTCACCACAACCAACCTTGGTTACTGTCTTACTGCCTGGAAAGCGGTCATCAAGCCAATAATGGGTTAAAAAGGCGATCTCACCGTGATCAATTTTTCCTTTCCATTCCCTAATTTCATCTCGTTTTATGCCAAAGGCCATTCTATTCACCTCACCATTGTTAATATGGAGGCATTCCGAGTGTTTATTTTTTCTTGATTTCTTCGTATTTTACGTACCATTCTGGAAAAGCCTTTTTAAATGATGTCGGTCTGAAATTATCCTTTTTTACAATAATGTGAGTGGATGTCCCTACGGCACACACATCATCCTCACCGTTTACAATGGTGTAGCCATAAATGGTTTTTATACCGTCATTTAATTCGACCCAAGTCTTTACAAATGCTTGATCGCCATATCGTAATGGTTTTTTGTATGTAATCTGAATATCATAGACTGGCGCATAGTATCCGGATTCTTCCATGGAGAGATAGCTGTAGCCGAGGTCCTCAATAAACCCGGTTCTACCAAGCTCGAAAAACTTTAAATAATTCGCATGATAAATGACACCCATCATGTCGGTATCTGCATAATAAAGCTGAATTTCTCTTGTTGAAACAAAATATTGTTCCATATCCACGTTCCTTTCCATCCCTTTTTGATTACAGTTTAGTTAAGGCTTTTTTCACATCGTCTACCTCAAGGAACATAGATTTTTCAAAAAGGCTTTCGTCCTCTTCCCATTCCATTAAACGTAAGGCTTGCGCTTGAATCATTTCATCTACCATGTTCGTAGCAAAGCGTCCATTTCCCTTGAACACATCTGCTCCCATGGATAGGAGTAATAAATTCTTCGCCTCATCAGTTACTTGGTATTTGAAGCTTTCCGCGTAGGCTAACATAATTTCGAGCAATTCTGCAGTTGAGTAATCCGGGAAGAGAAAGAACTTTTTAAACCGAGAGCGAAGCCCAGGATTGCTTTCCAGTAATTGATCCATTTCATTTGGATAACCGGCAAGCACGACCACCAAATTTTCATTTTGCTTGGTCATTTCATCAACAAGCGTATCAATGACCTCTTTGCCAAAATCCCCGGCTGTCTGGCTGAGCAATGAATAAGCCTCATCAATAAATAAAACCCCGCCAAGTGCTTCCTTAATTTTTTTCTTTGTTTTTCCGGCTGTTTGTCCAACATATCCCGCTACAAAATCAGCCCTGCTCGCCACAATGAGATGACCCCTTTTTAACATTCCGCATTCTTTTAAAAATTCCGCGTAGATTTTTGCGACAGTTGTTTTTCCCGTTCCCGGATTACCGGTAAACACCGAATGAAGCTGAATAGGTACTGTTGGAAGTCCTTTTTTTCTTCTAAACTGCTGTATTTTCACAAATGAAATGAGGGTTTTCATTTCCTCCTTTAACGATTCAAGACCAATTAGACGGTTGAGTTTCTCTTGTGGAGACTCTGCACTATTCTCCGTCTCTACTTGAAAATCCTCTTTATTCAAGAGCATATAATCTAAAATGTCATCGTTTGATGCTAGGGTGTCTGCCCCTTTTTTAAATATGGCATCCAACACGATATTGCGGACAGTCCTTGCATTTCCAAATGTGTCATCGACTCGTTCCTGATCCAGT
This sequence comes from Neobacillus sp. OS1-2, assembly GCF_030915505.1. Taxonomy (GTDB): domain Bacteria; phylum Bacillota; class Bacilli; order Bacillales; family Cytobacillaceae; genus Neobacillus. The sequence continues at coordinate 4,453,179 of NZ_CP133265.1, read as the reverse complement.
CGATGGTTAATTTCGATTTTGGCTTCTTCTGTGAGGAAATAATCATTCTCTGCTGCCACCAGTTCAGCAATCTGGATTAACTCCTCATTCGAATAATTTGGCAAATGAATCAAATTCGATTGAGGAAAACGACTTCTTAAACCTGGATTAGCATCCAAGAAGGAACGCATTTCTTCCGGATAGCCTGCTAAAAAAACGGCGAATTTCCCGCCAAATTCATTCCCAGTCATTAATGAGACAAGTGTGTCGATCGCTGTCTGGCCATAATCATTTCCTGTTTGGCCCTCACGTTTTAAACTATAGGCTTCATCAATAAACAACACACCGCCAATGGAACGTTCCACGATCCTCCGGACGTTTTCTTCTGTTTGCCCGACAAAGGCCCCAACTAATTGAGATCGATCTGTTTCAATGACTTCCTCACGCGGCAAGACGCCCAGTTCATGATAAATCTTTGCTAACAACCTAGCGAGTGTCGTTTTTCCTGTGCCAGGATTACCGGTTAAGATCATATTAAGACTTAATTCATCTTTAATTTGAAAACCCAGTTCCTTGCGATGCTTTTGATATTTTAAAAACCGGTAAAAATCATTGACCCGTTTTTTTACTACATCCATGCCAATCATAGTATTTAACTGATCCAAAGCATTTTCGGCAGCATGGGTTACCTTTTCCACATTATTGAATTGCTGCTGCCAGGTTTGTTTGATTTCTTCTACGTTCGCCATATGTAATTTCAAGTCGTCATAATAGGTAGAGGTATGAAAAACACCCGTAATCGATTGATCATATTCTTCCGCTGCCTTTAACAGGCTACATGTTTCCTCTATGGCTGAAAAAAGTAAATCAGACAGCTTTTGATATTTTTTGAAAAGATCATTATTTACCATTGATGAAGTCATTTCTATAGAGGACTGTAAATGGCTTAACTGGGATTCTGCATCGACCAAGAATGTTTGGCAAACGTCGATGAATTGCTCCGCTGTTTTCTTTTTCGCAGTCCGATTATCTGTTTCTCGAATGGGTGGAAAAGTAAGCAGAGAAAGCAGATTCTCCATTTTACTCCATTCGGCTAGAATCCGATATTCTTTGGCTTTTTGGTTTTCGGGATAAAGCTTTAATGCCTTTTCAAGCCAAACTGCTGCTAATGAATCCTCTTGGTTTCTTCCAAGCCGCGAAAATGCGGCTAGTGTTAACAACTTAGATAATATAATGGGATTTGACTCCTGGCTGATCTCTGCTATTAATTGACTTTCATTTAGGATAATGCCGGTTTCGTTCAGTTCCTTTTCCCATTGTTTTATTTGCTCAGCGTTTTTTGGACGCTGGTTTCCTTGTTGAATCAATGTCATCACTTCTTTTTCGAAAATTCCTTTTTATATTACCACAACGGCTGTCTTTACACGAAATAATTACTATGAAAATAAAAAAGACCCTATGGGCCTTTTTGGTAAGTGGATCAGGTTTCATCTTGAAGTTCTGCTTGGAAGGATTCAATACTTTCTCTTCTTCGCTGATTCTTTGCTTCAATTTGCTGACGTTGCTGTTCACTATCGGTAAATTGCATCGATTCTTCTGCTTTTTGAATATTTTCAGTTGTATCCTGGATCATGGATTGAATTTTTTCTGCATTATCGCTGCGATCATCCGGTTTCGGTTGGTTGTTATAGGCCATGGTAAAGTCCTCCTCAGGTTGTATTCGGTACAAATATAGTTTGTAACATGGACGAAAAAATATCACAAAAAATTCTGTAGAAAAACAAAAAAGACCCGCAGGCAATGCCAATGGGTCTTATATCCAAAATTATTCACCTTTAGTCTGCATTACCTGGGCATGTTCCCCAGATGTATCCTGCATTTGTTTTCCTTTATTCGCATCCGATTTTCTTGGCTGCGTCCCCACATGTGCGGGTCTAAATTGTTTTGTTTTATAACCTGATTCATTACTCATGTCTTTATCCCTCCTTATGTACAGTTTGCCCAAAGGAGAGGAAACGATGATTGGAAATCTTTTTTAGATTACTCGGCTTTGCCGAGGCGTTTTTCTTCTAAACGTTGTTCAATCTTTTCCATCGCTGCACGATCTTTTAAAAGTTGTGATTTATTTTCAGAAACTAGTTCTGCAAAAGAACGTTTTCTAGGCTTTCTCATTGGTATCACCTTCCTTATCAACTATTGTAACAGTTATTATGCCCGGAAACGGTTGCAATTATTACAACTTTTTGAAAATTTGATTGTTTATATTTTTTGTAAAAAAAAGAGGCATTGGCTTGAACCAATGTCTCCTGTTTAGTGCAATTTATTGGTAAAGTCTTTCATGTTATCGAGCTTCATGGTGCCGATAAATCTATTTTTTATGATCCCTTTGCTATCAATAAAATAGGTAGTTGGGATTGAGATGATTTGATAGGTATCATTTACCTTGTCTTCTGCGTCAAGAAGGATCGGAAAAGTAATTTTATATTCATCAACGAATCCTTGAACATCTAATTGTGGGTCAATATTTACGGCCAAAATAACGGTATCATCACCGATTTCTTTGGAGAATTGCTCCATTTCCGGCATTTCTGCTTTACATGGTCCGCACCATGTTGCCCAAAAGTTTAACATCACTTTTTTTCCTTTATAATCAGAAAGCTTGGCTGTCTCGCCTGTCAATGTTTTTAGTTCAAAATCAGGTGCCTTCGCTCCGATAGAAAGTCCTTCTTTATTGGCTGTTCCCTGACTTGTCGTTTCGGGTGTATCTGTTTTTTTATCCATTGCTTGAACAATCGCTACACTGAGTAAGGTGACTAAAACAACAGCCGCAATTACTTTTTTCATCATCCCCGAAAATCCTCCTTTACTTCGTATCTGCTACATTGATTTTACACTATAAACCTAGGTGAAACAAAATGTGTATATGCCGAAACTGTGACAATTTGGGGAATTTTTATATTGAAAAACAATAAACGGAAAAAGCAAGCCGATATCCGCTTGCTTTCTAAAGATGTTTTTTCAATTCGTTCACTACTTTTCGGGAAACTCCTTCGATGATATAGTTTAGATCTTGTTCAGACAGTGCTGAACCAGTTGTAGTGGTTACTTTTTTCGCATGGATGCCCTCTGAAGTTTCTACACCTAGCGGGGTCTTCCCTGCTATCCCCATTTTGGTTTTCATTTCCACCAGTGTGTTAACATGCGTTTTTGAAAGCTCCCTATCCCCATTAAGCTGCTTAGCTATCCAATTAATTTTTGCCGTAAACTCTAAGGATTCCATTAAATAATAGGCATGCTCCAAATCCTTGCCCCAAGTTAATGCCCCGTGGTTTTCTAATAACACCCCTTGGTGCTCGCGAACGTGCTTTTTTACGGCATTGGGCACTTCCTCGGTAGAGGGAGTGCCATATTCAGCAATTGGTATCGTTCCGAGATAGACAACTGACTCTGGCATGAGCGCCTGGTCCAACGGGATGCCTGCTATAGCAAAGGCTGTTGCATATGGCGGATGAACATGAACGACAGCTTGGATGTCCGGCCGTTCTTTATAGACCAGCAGATGCATTTTCATTTCAGAGGTTGGACGGTACTCCCCATCGAGAACATTGCCATGGATATCAACCTTAATAATCATTTCTGGTGTCAAAGAGCCTTTACTGACACCTGTTGGCGTAATTAGAAATTGATCGTCACTGATTCGTATGGAAATATTCCCATCATTGGCTGCTACAAAACCTTTATCGTAGATCCTCTTTCCAATATCACAAATTTGTTTCTTAAATTTAATTTCCGTAATCATACGTTACCCGCCTTTGCCATAGTCATTGAAATAATTTTGGCAGCTCTCCTTGATAATTTCCTGTTAGTATCCCCTTTTCGGTGATAATAGCCGTAACCAGTTCATGTGGGGTAACATCAAACGCAGGATTAAACACCTTTACACCTTCAGGAGCCGTCCTTTTTCCAAATCCTTCAGTGATCTCCGATGCCTCTCTTTCCTCTATAGGAATATCTGCACCGGTTTTGGTTTCTAGGTCAATGGTAGAGATCGGTGCGGCCACATAGAAGGGAATTTTATGGGCCTTTGCCAGTAAAGCCACTCCGTAGGTGCCAATTTTATTTGCTACGTCCCCGTTGGCCGCGACTCGGTCACAACCGACTATAACGGCTTGAACCCAGCCTTTTTGCATCACCATTGCCGCCATGTTGTCAGTAATAAGGGTAACATCAATCCCTGCCTGCATAAGCTCCCAGGCAGTCAAGCGGGCTCCTTGCAAGAGCGGTCTTGTTTCATCAGCAAACACCTTCATGTCCCAGCCTTTTTCCTTGGCTAAGTAGAGCGGTGCAAGCGCTGTCCCATATCTTGCCGTAGCGATACCACCAGCATTACAATGGGTAAGAATGCCTATTCCGTCTTGCAAAAGCGTTAAGGCGTGTTCGCCGATGGATCGGCACACTTCTTCATCCTCATTACGAATGGAATGTGCTTCGTCTACTAGTGCTTCTTTAATTTTTGCAACTGTACGGTCTTTTTCTTTTTGTGCCCGCTCATCCATCCGTTTCAAGGCCCAAAATAAGTTAACGGCAGTGGGCCGAGAGGTTGCTAGATAGTCTGATTGTTTTTTAAATTCTTGATAAAAATCCTTAAATGAACTTTCGGGAGCATCTTTGACACCTAATAATAATCCATAGGCTGCAGCAATGCCTATTGCTGGCGCACCACGGACTTTTAATTGCTTAATGGCATCCCAGGCATCTTCAATTTGGGAGATTTCAAGAAATTCCGTCACATTTGGAATTTTCGTTTGATCGAGTATTTTTAATACACCATTATCATAGTAAACAGATTGTAAAAAGGCTTCTGCCACTAAAATCATCTCCTCTCTTATATGTATAAGCCGCTTACAAAAGCGTATTTTTCTTCCATTGTTATTTTAACAATATTCGTAAAGGATGCAATACATAGGGGAAAAGAGCAGGAAATTCCTGCCCCTCTGTCAATTTACCCCATTAATGCTCGTTTTTGCTTAACCAGATCATTAAATTCTTTGTCTAATTCGTGATATTTTGGATCCTTTTGATTAATAAGCGACAATTCACCTAGAATAGCGGCGATTTTATTTTCAATAACTAATAGTTTTTCATTTCTGTTATCGAGTGTCTTTGTATTAAAATATTCCTCCGGCTTCATTTCAACTCGCTTAATTTGTTGATTGTCAAACACCAGCAGCCGATCACAAAGGTTATTTAAAAAATAGAAATCATGGGAAACAGTCAAAATCGTGCCTGTATACTCTTTTAGCGTTTTTTCGAGCTGCTCCCTGCTTGGTAAATCGAGATGGTTCGTCGGTTCATCTAAAATGAGAACATCATATTCCTTCATAAGTATGTCGACAAGCTTCACCCGTGTCCTTTGCCCAAGGCTTAACATTCCAATTGGTTTTGTTATATGACTCTCTTTTAAACCCAAATTAGCAAGTAACGTTCTTGCCTTCAAAATGGATTCTCGGTCGGAATAGCCTAATGCTTCAATTGCCGATAGATCTGCTGGTAAATCAGCAACGTCTTGGCTTAAATAGGCAATGTTAATGGTGTCACTTTTCCAAAGCTCACCTTCTGAAGGCTGCATCATACCGATGATCATCTTAATTAATGTGGTTTTCCCGCAGCCATTTTCCCCTAACAATCCTACCCGATCACCTTGATTAATATAGAATTGGGAATCTTGAAAGAGGGTTCTGTCATCAAAGGATTTAGACAGCCTTTTTGCCTCTAGTATCCGTTTGCCTCTTTTTCCATGCTGATCAAACTCGAACCGAACTTTTGCCTCATCAATGGGTTTCTCTACCTTATTTTTATTTAGCTCATTTTGCAGGCGCTTCATTTTCGATTTCACTTGATTGTCTCGCTTTTTGGCTTTTACTCGATGATATTCTTTTGTGCCCTCTTCTTTTCTTGAATTTCGGTGAGCTTTTTCTGACCAAGATTTTAATTGCACCATTTGAGTCTCAACTAATTCTGTTTGGCGCTGCTGGACATTATATTGGTGTCTCTGTGTTTCTAATCGTTGCTGTTTTTCCTTCCGATAATCACTGTAATTTCCATTGTAAAAACCAATCTTGCCATTTTCTAATTCAAATATTTGATTGACTGTTTGATCTAAAAAATGACGGTCATGAGAAATAAGTAAAACTGGACCATGGAACTTTTCTAATTCCGAAACAAGCCACTTAATTCCTGTAAAATCCAAATGGTTGGTTGGTTCATCCAAGATTAATACATCTGGTTTCGACGCCCAGACCATGGATAATGCAAGCTTTAGCTTTTCCCCGCCACTTAAATGGGATAGTCTGCTCTCTTCCCAGTTTGATACCTTTCGAAGTCCTAGTTCACTTGTATGATGGAATAGATCATATTCAGCTTCATTTGAAAGAAATTGATAAAAATCATTTCCTTCGTAGTCAATCGATTGTGTAAGGTACCCTATTTTTACATCATTTGGTTTTTCGATTACACCTTTGTCTGGTAAAATTTTGCCCAAAATAAGATTGGCTAATGTAGTTTTTCCCGTGCCGTTTAGCCCCACGAGGCCAATTTTTTCGCCATTTTTAATTTCAAATTGAATATTGTCAAAGATTTTTTGCAAATGATAGCTTTTTTCTAAACCTTTAACATGTATCATAACTGAATTTTGACTTTTAAACATAAAAAAACCTCCTTCATGCGAACCTGAAGAAAGTTTATGTCATAAACAGTATCGTTGCTGTCATAAAAGAAGGACAACAAATAAACCTAAAAAGGCTTGGTATGATACGATCAGGACATAAAAAGGACAGTCTAATCCAATTCTTCAGGTCTTCATTTTCGTTTATTCGAATAATGAATTGAAAAATAAGATTAAAACTTCATGCCTCTTTACCATTCCTTTTCGTTTGATAATTTTATTATAGTAAACATTCTTTACTATTGTCAATCATTGCATGAAAAAAGCACCATGCCTAGACATGGTGCCTCCCTTTAATTATGCTTGTAACTTTTCACGTAGAACCATTTGTAGAATGCCACCGTGACGGTAGTAGTCAATTTCAACTTCAGAATCAAAGCGAACGATTACTTCAAATTCTTTCTTGCTGCCTGCTTCATCAGTAGCAGTTACTTTTAATAAATCGTGTGGTCTTACTTTTTCATCCACTTGTACATTAAATGTTTCATTACCAGTTAAACCTAGTGTTTCAGCGTTTTCGCCCTCTTTGAATTGAAGAGGTAGAACACCCATCATAACAAGGTTAGAACGGTGGATACGCTCATAGCTTTCGGCAATAACCGTTTTAATCCCAAGAAGGTTAGTACCTTTTGCTGCCCAGTCACGGGATGAGCCCATGCCGTAATCCTTACCGGCAATTACCATTAGACCAGTGCCGTTTTCTTTGTACTTCATGCATGCATCATAGATAGAAGTAACTTCACCAGTTGGCCAGTAAGTTGTTACTCCGCCTTCTGTTCCTGGTGCGATTTGGTTACGAATTCGGATGTTCGCAAATGTTCCGCGCATCATGACTTCGTGGTTACCACGGCGTGAACCGTAAGAGTTGAAGTCACGTGGTTGAACGCCCTTTTCAAGCAAATATTTTCCGGCCGGAGTGTTTTTACCAATGGCTCCTGCAGGTGAAATATGGTCTGTTGTAACAGAGTCACCGAATTTACCAACTACACGAAGTCCTGTTAAAGGTTCAACAGTTCCTGGTTCTGGTGATAGACCTTCAAAGAAAGGCGGGTTTGCAATATAAGTTGAATCTTCATCCCAAGTGTATAATGGTTCATTGCTTGTTTTGATTTCGTTCCAACGCTCATTGTCACCGAACACGTTCGCATATTCGCTGCGGAATAATTCAGGAGTAACGGTGCGTTTCACGACATCATTTACTTCTGCAGTAGATGGCCAGATATCCTTGAAGAAAACATCGTTGCCGTCTTTATCTTTACCAATTGCTTCTGTAGCAAAGTCGATGTTCACTGTACCAGCAAGAGCATAAGCTACAACAAGCGGTGGTGAAGCAAGATAGTTAGCTTTTACAAGCGGGTGAATACGTCCTTCAAAGTTACGGTTACCTGAAAGAACAGATGTCACTAATAGATCGTTTTCCGCAATGGTTTTTTCAATTTCTTCCTTTAATGGACCGGAGTTACCGATACATGTTGTACAGCCGTAACCAACAAGGTTGAAACCGATTTGCTCAAGGTATGGAAGTAAGCCGGAATCACGAAGGTATCCTGTTACCACTTTTGAACCTGGTGCTAAAGGATTTTACAAACTTAGGAACTTCCATTCCTAATTCAACAGCTCTTTTCGCAACGAGGCCTGCACCCACAAGAACATATGGGTTAGAAGTGTTTGTACAGCTAGTGATGGAAGCAATCGCTACTGCACCTGTTTTAATTTCCGTTTCGTCCCCATTGTTAAATGTAACCGTTGCTGATTTATCGAGCTCAGCAGGTTGGAAGCCGAAGCCTTGGTTTCCTTGTGGTGCAGAAACAGCTTTAACGAATTCTTGTTTCATTTTTGAAAGTGGAATTAAATCTTGCGGACGCTTAGGACCGGAAAGATTTGCTTCAATTTCAGAAAGGTCAATTTCGATTACATCTGTATATACTGGTTCAAATGATGGATCAAAGAATAATCCGTTTGCTTTGCAATATTCTTCAACAACCTTTACTTGCTCTTCTTCACGGCCAGTTAAGCGCATATAGGCAAGTGATTCATCGTCAATGGGGAAGAATCCACATGTTGCACCATATTCTGGAGCCATGTTAGCAATCGTTGCACGGTCTGCAAGTGGTAATGATGATACCCCAGGTCCGAAATATTCAACAAATTTACCAACCACACCATGTTTACGAAGAACTTGTGTTACTTTAAGGGCAAGGTCAGTTGCTGTAGCACCGTTTGGAAGCACACCATTCAATTTAACCCCAACTACTTCTGGAACTGGGAAATAAGAAGGCTGACCAAGCATACCTGCTTCTGCCTCAATACCACCTACACCCCAGCCAAGAACACCAAGACCATTGATCATGGTAGTGTGCGAATCAGTACCCACTAATGTATCTGGATAGGTTTCTAGTTCACCGTTTGTTTCAGCAACATGGACAACATCTGCCAAATACTCAAGGTTTACTTGGTGAACGATACCTGTTGCCGGTGGAACAGCACGATAGTTGTTGAATGATTTTTGTGCCCAGCTTAAGAATTGGTAGCGTTCTGCATTTCGTTCAAATTCATAATCCATATTAATTCTTAAAGCATCTGCAGATCCATACGCATCAACTTGTACAGAGTGGTCGATAACTAGATCAACTGTTTTCTCTGGATTGATTTTGTCTGCGTCACCGCCGAGATCAGCCATTGCTTTTCGTAAAGAAGCAAGGTCAACCACTGCTGGAACACCAGTAAAGTCTTGTAAGATTACACGAGCCGGTTTGAATGGAACATCTACTTCTTTTAACTCGTCTGTTCCCCATTTTGCTAAGTTTTCAACATGCTCTTTTGTGATTACACGGCCATCATATTGGCGAAGTACAGATTCAAGTAAGACTTTCACGGAATATGGCAATTTTGATACCTTACCAACCCCTGCCTCTTCAAGTGCATTTAAACGGTAATAGTGGTAGCGTTTACCGTTGGCTTCAAAAGAAGCTCGTGCGTTAAATACATCGTTTTTACCCATGTGTAAAAACCCCCTCATTCGTCATAATAGAACAAAATTAACGAAAAGTCGAAAAGTTTGAATTTTCCCATCCCACTTCACTTTTCTCACAATTCTAATCTTAATACAACCTTCTACATAAGTAAATAACAAGAAAGTTATTGTGCTTGATAAGTTTTTCTTATGCTTTTTATGTAATTTGTTCGGAATATTTTGAAAATCGCATTAATAATAGAGTGATTTGGGATCAGTGTGAATTCTCATTTTCTTTATTATTATCTCAAAAAACTATTTTCTTGTCATTATTAAAGACAGAAAGGAAATAGTAACAATATACAGGAGGTGAAGGAAATGGTAAAACGAAAGTCTAATCATGTCATTCCGGGAATGAATGCCGCTAAGGGTCAAGGAAAAGGGGCTGGTTTCAACGAGGAATTTGCGAGCGAGCCAGAAAAAACGGCAATGGAAAGACTGAACAATAAAAAACGGAAGAAAAATCAATAAAAATAAAAATAAGCAGGGATCCCCCATTTGCGGGGCCCCCCTGCCTCCATTATTCTGTCTGATTTACTTCATAGACCATATTTTGCAGATCCTGCTGGAATTGTTCCAGTTGGGCTTTTTGGTGTTCAGAAGCAACTTCTAATGCGCTTTCTATTTGTTGATATGCTTCATTGACTTCATTCTTCAAATGCTTGAGTTGATGCCCATAACTGGCACTATCACTGACAATTGTCTCAAAAAGACCTTGGGCTTCCTCGTATCCTTGTTGTGCCGCTTGAAAAGCCTCTTGCTTGTCCTTGTTGTAAGGATATTTCTGCATAATTTATCTCACTCCTTCATTTTGTTTACCCATTAAATTGCGCAGATCAGAAAAAAATATTCGGGATAAAATGTTTTTATGATTGCATCCTATTAGGGTGAGGAGGGATAAAAAATGAACAAAAATGATGGAAAAGATATGCGTAAAAATGCACCAAAGCAATCAGGGCAGCCAGAACCATTAAGCGGTTCGCACAAAGTAAAGAATCGCAACCATACCCGTCAAAAACATAACTCAAGTCATGATATGTAAAAAAGCGTAAGCACCCTGGGCCAAGAACCCCTCTAGTTTAAAGAGGGGTTCACATTCAATAGTGCGTCGATAATGGTGTCCTCCTCTTCAGGAGTAACTGTTCTTAGGTCAATAAGTACCTCCTCTTTTTGGATACGGGCAATAATGGCCGGCTTCGATTCTGTTCGAAGTTTTCTTCCTATCTGTTCCGCAGAAAGCGACTCATGTTTTAAGGCTATGACCATCGTTGGAAGCACAACATCAGGCATCGTTCCCCCGCCCACTTGACTTTCATCTTTAATAATTTTAGCTTGAAAACCGTTTGCGCCTTGTAATAATTTTGTAACAAAAGCATTTGATCTTTCGTCTAATTCATGAATAGACACTAATAAATCGCGAATGACAGGTATTGTTTGCATGGCTTTTTCACCGCGGGCATAGTCGATTAACGTTCCTTCAAGTGCAGCTAATGTCATTTTATCAACACGAACCACTCTTGCTAACTGATGCTTTTTTAAACGGTCAATGATATTCTTCTTTCCAGCAATAATTCCTGCTTGTGGGCCACCAAGTAGCTTATCCCCACTAAAGGTAACAACATCTGCCCCTAATTCGATGACCTCTTTCACGACCGGTTCTTCACCAATTCCATGCTTCCTGAAATCATAAAGCGCACCACTGCCTAAGTCCTCATAAAAAATAACGTCATCTAACTCGTTTGTAAACTCAATGAGCTCTTCCGTTTCAACCGATTTTGTAAAACCTATAACTTTAAAGTTACTTGTATGAACCTTCATGACAATAGCGGTTTCCGGTGTAACCGCATTCTCGTAATCGTAAAGATGGGTTTTATTCGTTGTTCCCACTTCTTTTAGGGTGGCGCCACTTTCCTCCATAATAGAAGATATGCGGAAGGAACCGCCAATTTCGACAAGCTGTCCCCTTGAAACGATGACCTCTTTATTTTTTGCCAATGCCCTTAAAACGAGGTAAACAGCGGAAGCATTATTATTAACGACCATGGCTGCTTCGGCACCAGTGATTTCTTTAAGCAGCGATTCCACATGACTATGACGTGAGCCGCGTTCCCCTTCATTTAGTTTATACTCTAAATTGGAATAGTTTCGTGCTGTATCCACAACATGACGAATGGCGTTTTCGCTTAATCTTGCCCTGCCGAGATTGGTATGTAAAATGGTACCCGTTGCATTGATCACTTTTTCGATCGTAAAGGAAAATTGTTTGTTAATGTTTGTTTGCATGGTGGTAAATAATTCATCAATAAATTGGTTTGTTCCCGGTATGGCACCTTGCCATTTATCCTCCAGGATGGACTCCCTAATTTGCTCAAGTGTATGCTTTAATTGCATCGTAAGCTGGGGATGATCCAGCTGAAACTCATTAAGGAGCGCTAAAAATTTACTATGATTTTGAAGTTCATATACTGGTGGAATTGCTCGTAACCATTCTTTCACGAAAAAAACTCCTTCATTCATCGTTCTTTTGCCCTATTATATCATATGAATTTCACGTTTTACCTTACTCTGAATAAAATGAAACGAGCAAGGGGGAGTAGATATGAAGAAAAAGAGACAGCCTCAACATCAGACCTTAAACTTTGATTTAGTTGAAAAGTGGCTCGAGAATTTTTTCTTAGATCCGCTTACATCGTATTTTGATCAGACTCAATTCCAAATCGATCTTTATGAGACAGAAACGGAATGGATTGTCGAGGCTATTTTAAGCGAATATGAAGCATCTGAAATAAAGGTATTTATAGAAGGAAAAAAATTAATGATATCTGCCTTAAGATACCCCCCTTCTACCGAACATCAAAAAAAGATACGTATAATAGATTTCCCTTTTTCAGTTACGACACAAGAAGTATCGGCTGCTTTTTCGAATGGTATTTTAGAGATTTTTATTTCAAAAACTGAAATTGGATCAGGTAAAAACAGATTTATTACCCTGCCTTAAGTACTAGGATAAGGGATTTATTTTTCTACCTCAGTTGACATAATACTATTACTGACAATAAAAACCCCTCATATCCAAAGGTATGAGGGGTTTCTCTATTTTGACTCCACGATTTTAATCATTTCTTTTGTATCTGGGAAAATACCTGTATCAAGTTTTGAATAGACCTTTTCCCCATTGACTGTGACTTCGAATGCACCGCCTGAACTTGGAATTAGTTCTAGCTTTTGAATGTTTCGATTAAAATGGTTAAACATCTCTTCCGCGAACCTCGCAGCTTTAGGTGCGTAGTTTCATTGCATGCAGAACTCAACAACTATATGGTATTTTTTCAAAGAATCCACCCCCAAAAACCTGACTTTCTCACTTCAAGATTGTAAAAATAGTTTACCCTATCCCCAGATGTTCCGCAAATGTTTGCGCAAGAAGTGCGGAATGAAAGTGAAAGGGTTATACTAGTAAAATGGAGGTGGACATGTTGAGTGAGCAAGAAAAAATTCGCCTAACCTCATTATCTACAAAAGCTGGTTGAGGCTGCAAAATTGGTCCTGAGGACCTGGCGCAAGTGTTGCGTCTATTACCAAAACAAGAACCTGTTCCCGAATTATTAGTGGGACTTGATACATCTGATGATGCGGGGGTTTATCGCTTAACCGATTCCATTGCATTAATTCAGACGGTTGACTACTTTACTCCGATTGTCGATGATCCCTATATGTTCGGGCAAATAACAGCAGCGAACGCATTAAGTGATGTCTATGCCATGGGCGGTGAGCCGAAAACCGTCTTGAATATTGTTGGCTATCCCATTAAGAAACTTGGTGCTGAAATGCTTTCCGACATCCTTCGGGGTGCAGCAGATAAAGTAAAAGAAGCAGGTGCAATTACGGTGGGCGGTCATTCGATTGATGATCAGGAACCCAAGTTTGGCCTATCGGTTACCGGCATCGTTCATCCTGATAAGGTATGGAAAAATGTCGGGGCGAAACCGGGAGATGTTCTCGTGTTAACAAAACCAATTGGTGTTGGTATCCTAACCACTGGGATAAAAAGAAGTGTGGTAAGCAGTGAGCAGGAACAAATCGTAACTGAAACCATGGCGATGCTCAATAAAACGGCAGCTGAGGTGTTGATGAATTATCAACCACATTCCGTTACCGATGTAACTGGTTTTGGCTTACTTGGACATAGCAGCGAAATGGCACGCGGCAGTGATGTGAGCTTTGAGATTTCATTGAGTCAAGTCCCTGTACTTGAGGGGGCGCTTGAATTAGGACGAGATGGTGTCGTTCCTGGTGGGTCCAAGTCCAATCATAAATGGGTAAGTGATGATGTCGTGTATGAAGATATCTTGCCAGAAGAACAACTCTTGCTGTGTGATGCGATTACTTCAGGAGGTCTCCTAGTTTCAATTCGTGAAGAAGATGCTCGGGAGTATGTTGACAAACTTAAATCAGCTGGGCTCTCGTGGGCGGCCACTATTGGTCGGGTTACGGAGAAAAAAGAGAAACTTATTTATGTAAAACGATGACAGCGAGGCCTTTTTGGGCTTCGCTGATTTTTTTATTACTATGAAATAGTTAGTTCCATCATGCTCAATTGGAAACTATTATTTGGGGAATATGCAGCGATAAGGGCTCCAAGGAATTTTTGAAGCTAGCTATTTTGATAAGAAAAATCCTGAACCGCGATGGCTCAGGATCTCAAATTATAGTTTCTGACGTAGTTTTTCAATCATTTCGTTTGTCATTCTATCTAAATCATACTTTGCATTAAAGCCCCACTCTGCTTTGGCAGCGCTGCAATCAATGGAATTTGGCCAGCTATCGGCAATACTTTGACGAGCCGGATCCACATCGTACGAGATCTCAAAGCCTGGGATATACTTAGCGATACTTGCAGCAATTTCTTCCGGCGCAAAACTCATGGCTGTCACATTAAAAGAATTGCGATGGATTAATTTCGATGCATCTGCTTCCATTAAATCAATTATGGCATGTAGGGCATCCGGCATGTACATCATGTCCATGTATGTGCCCTTATCGATATAGGAAGAATATTTCCCACTTTTAACCGCTTCATAATAGATTTCCACGGCATAATCGGTTGTCCCGCCGCCAGGGAGCGCTACATAGGATATCAACCCAGGGAAACGTAAACCGCGTGTATCAACACCAAATTTGTGATGGTAATAATCAGCAAGCAACTCTCCCGCAACCTTGTTTACGCCGTACATGGTAGTTGGTCGCATAATGGTGTCCTGGGGAGTATTATCCTTTGGTGTCGATGGACCGAAGGCACCGATCGAGCTGGGAGTGAAAAATTGGGCATTTAGTTCTCTTGCTGTTTCAAGGCTATTCATCAACCCGCCCATATTTAAATTCCAAGCAAAAACAGGTTTTGCTTCAGCAGTCGCCGATAAAAGTGCTGCTAAATGCATCACCGTATCAACGTTATATTTTTTGGCAGTTTCAACCATTTTGCTCAAATCGGTCACATCTACTGTTTCAAAAGGACCACTAAGTGCTGCCTCACTGTCATTTTTTTTGATATCTGTTGCTATAACGTTGTCTGCGCCATAAATTTCGCGAAGCTTTAACGTTAATTCTGAACCGATTTGTCCTAATGCACCTGTGATTAAAATACGCTTCATCGTTGTTTCTCCGTCCTCTTCACTTATGCTGTATGAATCTCTTTACTTATAGGTACGTTACCCAATTGTTTAAAGTGCCATGACCTAAATTAAATGACGCCCATTTCTTTCCCGACTTTTTTATAGATAGCGATGGCTTGGTCAAGCATCTCCTTCGTATGAGCAGCAGTTGGCATGTTACGGACACGGCCGGTTCCTGCTGGAACTGTCGGGAACACAATCGCCTTCGCGTAAACTCCTTCTTCATTCAATCGTTTACTAAATTGCTGTGTCTGTGATTCATCGCCAATAATACATGGCGTAATTGGAGTTTCACTGTTTCCAATGTTAAAGCCCAATTCTTTTAAGCCCTTTTTCAAGTAGTTGCCATTTTCCCATAACTTTTTGTTCAGTTCGGTACTCTCCATTAATATTTCAATGGACTTCTTACTTGCTGCGACATCAGCAGGAGTTAATGAAGTCGAGAACAGGAATGGACGGCTGCGTACTTTTAACCAATCAATTAAGTTTTTCTTACCAGCGACATAGCCGCCGACGACACCAATTGCTTTTGATAGCGTGCCGATTTGGAAATCGATTTTATCAGAAAGGCCAAAATGCTTGACCGTTCCTGCACCATCTCCTAGGACACCAGAACCATGCGCATCATCAACATAAGTGATGAGATCAAATTCCTCGGCGATTTTAACGATTTCAGGTAATAACGCAATGTCTCCATCCATCGAAAAAACACCATCCGTAATGACCATAATCTTATTGTAGAGACCAGATTCCTTCGCCTGTTTTGCCTTCGCACGTAAGTCTTCCATATCTGAGTGATTAACACGGATTATTTTTGCTTTTGATAATCGGCAGCCATCAATAATGGAGGCATGGTTTAATTCATCAGATAAAATCGCATCATTTTTGTCCATGACAGCGGAAATTGCCGCCATATTACAATTAAAGCCAGATTGGTAGGCGATTGCTGCTTCTGTATGTTTAAATTCGGCTAATTTTTCCTCTAATTCAACGTGAAGCCTTAAAGTCCCATTGATAGTACGAACTGCACCAGCTCCAACACCATATTTTTCAATGGCATCGGTTGCGGCTTTTTTTAACCGTTCATCTGTTGCTAACCCTAAATAGTTGTTGGAAGAAAGGTTAATCAGTTCTTTACCGTTAATAGTAATAACTGGTCCATTTGGGCTTTCTAACGGATCGATGACATTGTATAGGCCTTTCCCTTTTAAATCTTCGAGATTTTCATTTAAAAATTGTTCTAAAGTGTGACTGGACATATTTCATTCCCCCTTCGTTATTAAAACACATTTGTCCTTCTCCAGAGGACACGGAGTTGATTGCGAAACTGTGGTATGTATGGATTTACATTATATACTTTATCATATTTTTTTGTATTTGTTCACTACTGGAGGACAAATATTTTTTATTCTCTGTTAGTGTACCCGGTTAAATATAGGTTATTTCTTTATTTTCTAATGAGATGTTTAGAGTTTTTGTAAATAATAAGATTGATGACCATAGATTGAGGAGGACGTGTATGAAACATGATCAACAAGCTAAAGAGAATTTAAGTTCTATTATGAATCCGGAATTTGCCGGAACGAATGCTCAAAAAGTAAAACAAGAAATTCAGAAGGATGTAAGCGAAGGGCAAGGTGCAATGACTTCCCGTGAAGCAGGAGCATTAAGAGATTAAATAGTAAGGAAAAAAGACAGACCAAATCACTCTGTGATTTGGTCTGCTAGTTAGTAATGGTTTCTTACATCTCTTAAATTCCCGTAGGCCAGGCTGCTAAAAGGCGCTCGCTTTTTTCACGTTTTGAGGTAAGGAGAAATTCTAAGGATTGACAGAGAAATTTCCGTGTTTCATTCGGCTGTATGACATCATCAATTAAATGTTTTGCTGCGGCTTTGTATGGTGAACTATCAAATGACCATAATTCTAACAGTTTCTTTCGTTCCTCACTTGGATTTTCAGCCCGTGCAAGCTCCCTTCCAAACACAACATTAACGCCGACCTCTGGACCGGTAAAATTAATCTCTGCTGTCGGCCAGGCTACGACTAAATCTGCGCCCATTCCGGGTCCGCACATATTCCCATAGGCAGCACCAATGCTTTTTCGAATAACGACTGAAATTTTGGGAACCGTTGATAACGCCAAGGCCTGATTCCACACCATGATTTTCGTTGGCATTTTCGCCCGCTCTGCTTCACTGCTGATCCGGAATCCCGGAGTATCATGGAGGAAAATGAGCGGAATATGATAGGAATCACACAGGCAGATAAATTCAGTTGCCTTTTGACATTCTTGTGGTCCCGGTGCTCCAGCGAATTGGTTTGGCTGATTGGCAACAATACCTACGACATGGCCATTTAAATGGGCAAAGACAGTAATAATTCCCTTAGCGAATTTCCTTTGATATTCGAACATTAGACCTTCATCCACCAGTGATTCAATGATTCTTTTCATATCATAGACACGATTTTTCTGCTGTGGCAGAATCGTTAATACTTCCTCTACTAACCGATAGGGATCGTCGTGTGTTTTTCGATAATTTGGCCGTGCACCGGCGTGTTGTGGCAGATAAGTAAAAAATGTCTTTAACTGTTCGATACATTCCTCTTCTGTAGCACCATCATCATCAATTTGTCCCGTAAACTTATGGTGTATATCTACTCCACCCAATTCTTCCGGCGATAATTTTTGTCCATTTGCCAGTTCGAGCATTCGAGGACCGGCGATGGCCATACAGGTACCCTGTAGCTGGGTGACAAAATCAGAAGAAACTGCTGTCCAGGTCGGACCGCCAAAGCTATCCCCAAGAATCGCTGTCATCGTTGGAACTTGTCGGTGTAATGTGAGCATTTCACGCGGAAACAATTTATCGCTGATTCCATCAGACCCCATTCCATCGGGCATCCGTAAGCCGCCTCCTTCATGGAGTGAGAAAATGGGGAGTCCATTTTTTACAGCAAATTCGTGAATACTTTTTGATTTTCGGATATGGACATTACCTTCTGTCCCGGCAAAAACAGTTTTGTCCCCTGCTTGAATCACAGCGGGTCGTCCATTTACTTTCCCAATTCCTGCTAGTAAACCATCACCATAGCTCTTTCCCTCTGCCCCGCTTACATCTGAAGTATTTAGCATCCCAAGCTCCAAAAAGGTGCCGCTGTCCGCTAACATTTCTATTCGTTCCCGTGCCGTTAACAGCCCACGGTCATGCTGAGCGTTTATTTTGGTAGAGCCACCACCCAGAAGGGCAGCCTCTTTCTTTGCCCGCAACTCATTAGTTAGATTTTGTAACGATTCCATTTCTATCTCCTATTCTTCTTTTAATAATTTCCTCAGCACTTTTCCAGATGATGTAGCCGGAAGCTGATCAATGATTTCGACATATCGTGGATATTTATAGGCAGCCATTGTCTCCTTTGCCCATTGGATAAGATCCGCGGCTGTTAAATTGTCCCTTTGCCCATCATGCAAGACAACAAATGCTTTAATTACCTCACCTTTGATTGGGTCGGGAACACCAATGACAGCAGATTGCCGAATCGCCGGGTGAAGATTTAAAAGCGCCTCTACATCCTCAGGAAAAATACTATAACCGGAGCTTTTAATCATTTCTTTCACCCTGCCAAGGAAATATAAATAGCCATCTTCGTCAAGGTACCCGATATCACCGGTATGAACCCAGCCATCCTTTAAGGTCTCTGCTGTGGCTTCCGGTCGGTTTAGATAACCTTTAAAAACGCCAGGGCTTTTAACAACAATTTCCCCATGTTTCCCTGCCGGCTGCTCTCTTCCTGTCTCATGATCAACAATCCGGATTGCCGTTTCATAGATAGGGATTCCACAGGAGCCAAATTTAATTTGCTCCTGTGGCATGAAGGTATCACAGGTATGGGTTTCACTTAACCCGTACGATGCTTCATAAAGAGCGCACCCCTTCGTAACAGACCTCCAACTTTCTGCCAGTTCTTTTGTTACCTGAACACCAAAGCTTGTAGCCAAATTGGTTTTCAAGCTGGATAAATTTTTCTCAGCAATCCCAGGTAATTGTAAAATCGACCAATTCATCGGGGCGATGCTGTACCAAAAACTTACAGCATAAGTCTCAATAGCTGCTACTGTTGCAATGGGGTCAAAGCGTGTGAACAACACACAGGGTCTGCCAGTATAAACAGGCGTGTTTAAACCCATCACCATTCCGGCAATATGGCATAAAGGAGCGCTAGCCATGAGTATTTCTTGGTCACTCATCCCATTTGCCTGGACTGTCGCAGCTGTTTTAAATAAGGCATTTCCGTAAGTCAGCAAGGCTCCTTTCGGACGGCCGGTTGTTCCTGATGTAAAAACCATTAATCCAACGTCATTCCATAAATCCAGAGCTTCATTTTTTTCGTAAGGTAATTCGCTTTGGAGAATCTCGTGGAAATCATCAGTATCAGGGAATGTTTGTTTTGGAAAAAGAAATTCTTCAGGGAACTTCCAATTTGTTTGTTCAGGGAGAAAAGCTTCGTAGGTGGTTGTGACAATAAATGATAAAGGGCGGGTTTTCTCAATTGCTTTTTTTACGTGAGGATATCCTTCGGAACCAGCAATGATTCCTTCGATAGGCGCTTCTTCTAAATAATAGGCTAACTCATTTTCTTTAAACATCGGATTTAATGGAACCACCACCCCGCCAAGTTTCTGAATCGCAAAGTGAGCAATGATATACTGGGGACAGTTTTGTAAATAAAGGGCCACACAACTGCCCTTCTTTACTCCCTTAGCTCCTAAATATCGGGAAAAACGATTTACGTTTTCGAGGAGGGTCCCCCATGTGATTTCGGCACCATAAAAAATATAGGCTATAGCAGATGGATTCGTTTTCCCATGGTGTTCAAGGTAAGCCACAAGCGTTTTTTCACCTTGTAAATATGATAGTTCAGCTGGTAACTGGGCCGGCCAATAAGGTCGAGTTTTTTCTACCATGTTCATTCCTCCGATTTCAGTAATATATTTTAGAATTTTCTGAATAGTAAAATATATCTTTATAGTAACGGAAAATGAATACGTATTCAATCATTGTTTTGTGATATGAACTAATTTAAGAAAGCGTTTTATAAAGGCGAACAATTCCTCTGGTATTCAAATGATTGTTCGTCTTCTTTGGAAATAGGGGTTGAATTATAGATTCCCCATGTTATAATGTGAACATAAATGAATAAGACTTCGCTCGTATAATCGCAGGGATATGGCCTGCAAGTTTCTACCGGATTACCGTAAATAATCCGACTATGAGTGGGTAATGAGAAAAATGCGTAGGTTAATAGTGCGCTTTTCTGTTCCCTTTTGGACATTTAGCCCAAGGGTCATTGCCTCACTCGATTATTGAAGTGAGCGATGATCTTTGGGCTTTTTACTTTTCATTAGGGGGAAATTATACACAATGAACTTTTTAGAAGAAAGAATTAAAAAGGACGGAAAAGTCCTCTCCGAACACGTTTTAAAGGTCGATTCATTTTTAAATCACCAAGTTGATCCCAACTTAATGCTCGAAATTGGGAAAGAGTTCACGGTACGATTTGCGAATGAAGGAATTACGAAAATTGTGACGATTGAATCTTCAGGGATTGCCCCCGCGGTAATGGCTGGATTATTTTTAAAAGTACCAGTTGTATTTGCTAGAAAAAGAAAATCTTTAACACTAAATGAGGATTTACTGACAGCAAGTGTTCATTCTTTTACCAAGAATGAAACAAACGAGATCTCGATTTCAAAAAAATATGTAAATAAAGAGGATCGGGTGCTGATCATTGATGATTTCCTTGCAAATGGACAAGCTGCTCTGGGCTTAGTGGAAATCGTTCAACATAGTGGTGCAGAGGTTAGCGGGATTGGTATTGTGATTGAAAAGTCTTTTCAGCATGGGGCGCAAAAGTTGAAGGAAATGGGCCTTAGAGTTGAATCCATAGCACGAATTGCTTCTTTAGAAAATGGCGAAGTCACCTTTATTAATGAGAAAGTGGAGGAATTAGTCTAATGAAACAAAATCCTTTGAAAACCGCTTCTTTAGGGATTCAGCATGTATTAGCGATGTATGCTGGAGCCGTGATTGTCCCTCTTATCATCGGTGGTGCACTTGGTCTTTCTAGTAAACAATTAGCCTATTTAGTTTCACTTGATATTCTGACAAGTGGAATCGCCACATTGCTTCAAGTGTGGCAAAATCGTTATTTCGGTATTGGACTGCCGATCGTGCTGGGCTGTACGTTTACCGCTGTGGGGCCAATTATTGCCATTGGCGGACAGTATGGTCTTTCCGCTATCTACGGATCGATATTGGTTTCAGGTATTATTGTTATGCTCATTGCGACCTTTTTTGGAAAGCTGATCCGCTTCTTTCCGCCAGTTGTTACCGGTTCTGTTGTCACGATCATTGGAACAACATTGATTCCAGTTGCTATGAATAACGTGGCTGGCGGTCAAGGTAGCCCTGACTTCGGGTCAATTTCCAATATCGCTCTTGCGTTTGGTACGTTGCTATTTATTATTATTCTTTACCGATTTTTTAAAGGTTTTATTCGCGCTATTTCTATTCTTTTAGGATTAGTGGCTGGAACAGCTGTAGCTTTCTTTATGGGGAAAGTAAACTTTTCTGCCGTCGGTGAGGCTTCGTGGTTCCATATGGTAACCCCTTTCCATTTCGCTACACCATCATTTGAATTAGCTCCGATCATTACCATGACCCTTGTGGCGATTGTGAGTCTTGTAGAATCATCCGGTGTCTATTTTGCTTTAAGTGATATTACTGGCAGGAAGCTTACGGAGAAAGATTTGGTCAAAGGCTATCGTTCTGAAGGTTTAGCTAGTGTCATCGGGGCCGTATTCAATTCATTCCCCTATACCACCTATTCGCAAAATGTCGGCCTTGTCCAGTTTTCAGGTGTGAAAGACAAAAAAGTCATTTATACAGCTGCTGGAATCTTAATTTTCCTTGGATTTGTTCCAAAAATTGCTGCCTTAACCACGGTGATTCCTACCTCCGTACTCGGGGGTGCAATGGTAGCCATGTTTGGGATGGTAATTGCTTCTGGAATAAAAATGCTCAGCAAGGTTGATTTTTCTTCTCAAGAGAATCTCTTGATCATTGCTTGCTCTGTTGGTGTTGGGTTAGGAGTTACCACCGTTCCTGATTTATTTGCCCAGTTACCGGAAAGTATTAAAATCTTAACAAATAGCGGGATAGTCGCTGGTAGTTTAACAGCCATTTTCCTAAATATCGTTTTCAATGTCGCAAAACCGTTGAAGCAAAGCCAGTCTTCTCAAGAAC
Source organism: Neobacillus sp. OS1-2 (assembly GCF_030915505.1). Taxonomy (GTDB): domain Bacteria; phylum Bacillota; class Bacilli; order Bacillales; family Cytobacillaceae; genus Neobacillus. The sequence goes on along the minus strand of NZ_CP133265.1, from coordinate 4,430,486 downwards.
TAAAGGCATCGTAATTTAAAATAATCAGCCGGGGCTATCGTAAGCTCCGGCTGATTACGTCTAATATACTGGATATACTTGTTTGCGTTGTAGAATTTGTGGCTGTCCCGGCCCCTTTATTTTCCTCACCCGCACCAGTGGTCGTTCGTGTTATTGATATAGGAGAAATATAAACAGCGCCTCCAAAGTTGACAATACCACCAGAAATCGTACCAATCGTGACGCCATCTCGATTGATCGCCATCTACCCACCCCTTCCATTTTTCTTTTATTATATGTACATGTTTGTATGCTTGTCTAAACGGCATTGAAAAATATGCTTTAATCATGGTTTTTACAAGCAGCCTTTTCCTCCAGCTTGCAAATCCACTTATAATACCCTAATAACATTAGCAATAAGATTGGATCTATCATGGCGGCATGCCAAATTTTCCACCAACCATAATGAAAGTATCCCCAAGGTCCCGGCAACAGGGTGACCAATTCGTAAAGAAGAATAATGATGAAGAAAACAACGAGATACAAAATTTGCTTTGCCATCTTTTTATTAAAAGGAAACCATTTTAAAAAGATGATATTAGCCGCTGGTACTAGAAATAAGTGCGGTAGAAGGCCTACCCAATCGATTTCTTTATCAAAATACCAATATCCATGGTATTTGAACTCGATAAACACATCGAAGACAACCTGAAAAGCAATTGTAAATGACCAAATATGAACAATTTGATTGCCCGAAAGCCGTTTATTTTTGATAAAAGCAATGGAATTAAAGATGAGAATTGCCAGAATTAGTCCGATCATAAGTGATTTCCCTTTTTTCCCTTACAATACCCAAATCGATAGGGTTACTATACAGGGGATTTTAATTATTAAAATACCTCTTATAAATAAAATATTTTTATAACAAGTATTTATAAAAATTATGGAAAGTTGGTGAAATCCATTGCATAATATGTCGAAACCTGTAAAATTACCATGTACTTAATTCTTTTATGAGGTGAATATAGTGAAAAAGTGGTTTTCTATTCTTATTCTTACAATGCTTGTATTTTCATTAGCTGCATGTGGCAGCCAAAAAGATGATAATGTGAATGAAGGAAAAAAAGAAACAAAGACAAATGAAGTATTTAAAATTGGGGCGATCCCTGACCAGAACGCCGCTGATCTCGATAAAGGAATGACAGCAGTCGCTAAATACCTTAGTGAAAAGACGGGATTAAAGGTCGAATTTGTACCATCAGTTGATTATGCAGCGCTTGTAACGGGATTTCAACGCGGTGAAATACATATGGCCTGGTTTGGAGGCTTAACAAGTGTGCAAGCTAGAAATCTAGTTCCAGATGCAGAATCCATCGTTCAGCGACCACGTGACGCCGAGTTTCACTCTGTTTTTATTACTCAGACATCGGAAAACTTCACAAAGCTGCAAGATATTAAAGGAAAATCGTTCACATTTGGCAGCGAAAGTTCAACATCCGGTCATTTAATGCCACGTTATTTTCTTACAGAAGCAGGGATTAATCCAGAGCAAGACTTTGACGGCAAACCGGATTACTCCGGTTCCCATGACGCAACCTATAAATTAGTGGAAGCGGGTACCTTCAAAGCCGGTGCGTTAAACGAAGCTGTTTGGGAATCCGCCGTTAAAGAAGGAAAAGTCGATACCAATAAAGTAAAAGTCTTTTACACAACCCCAGCGTATTTCGATTATAACTGGACGATTAATAGCAATGTGGAAGACGTCTTTGGTAAGGGTACAAAGAAAAAGGTCAAAGAAGCCCTTCTTTCCATTACTGGTGAGCAAAAAGATATTGCTGATTTATTCCAAACAGACAGCTTTGTTGAAACAAAAAATGATAATTACAAGAAAATAGAAAAAGTAGCACGAGAATTAAAGATTATTAAGTAGAAGGTGTAGACATAGATGTCTTCAAAAATCATGATTGAAGCGAACAATTTAACAAAGGAATTTGAGCGGAAGATAGCCCTATCTTCCCTTTCTTTTACGATTAAACAAGGGGAATTAGTGGCCTTGATTGGACCCAGCGGCGCCGGTAAAACGACGCTGCTTAATTCGATTGCTGGTCTTATCCCACTGTCCAGTGGGGAACTTTTAGTGGATGGCAAGTCACTCTCTGCCCATAAAAAAGGGAAATCTTTTGCCAAAAAAGTCGGTGTCATCCGTCAGCAATTTGATTTAATTGGACCGCTTGCCGTCATCCATAATGTGTTAGCCGGGAAACTTTCAGAATGGGGCACGATGAAATCACTCTTTTCCTTACTTGTCCCTCAGGAAAAAGATTTGGCTATAAAAGCTTTAGAGCGGGTGGGACTTCACGGTAAAGCGTATGAAATTACCTCTACCCTATCTGGTGGCGAGCAGCAACGGGTTGCGATGGCAAGATTAATGGTGCAAAAACCTGAAATCATTTTAGCAGATGAACCGGTAGCCTCACTTGACCCTGCACGTGCAGATGATATTCTTCAGATGCTAACGAAAATCGTTACCGAAGAAAAGGAAACGTTAATCACCAGCTTGCATTCTGTTGAATATGCCAGAAAATATTTTACGCGGATTATCTCTATGAAAAATGGTGAAATATTCTTTGACCTTCCGACTGAAAAAGTAACAGATGATCTATTAGCTGAACTTTATCACCTTAACAGTGGTGTTAGAGTATGAAATCAATCTTTCGCTTGCATAATCGGTTTATTCTTACTTTAGTTTTACTTGCTATATTTGTATGGAGTCTCTTTTCTATCCAATGGAATGCGGATTTATTCCATTCCGGTGGAATCCCAACCTTACTTCAAATTTTAGAGGGTCTGGTACATCCTGATTTGTCTCCTGAGGTCATAACACTAGGATTCGAATCAGCATGGATCACTCTTGCATATGCTGTTGCAGGAATGTCTTTAGCCATTATTTATGCCTTTATCATAGGTATTCTCGCATCAGGTGTAGTGACTTCCAATAAAACCTCAAGGTTGATTTCTAAGGTGTTTTTTAGAGGAATACTGGGGTTTACCCGCTCGATTCATGAATTGATATGGGCTTGGCTGTTTGTGGCAGCCATCGGGCTTTCTCCCTATGCAGCCATTTTTGCGCTTGCCATTCCCTATGGCGGCATCCTTGGAAGGATTTTTGCGGATATGCTTAACGATGTCTCGGAAGAGCCAATCAAGGCCCTTAAATCAGTAGGTGCATCGAAACTACAAACCCTTATTTACGGTTATCTTCCACTCATTTGGGCTGATATGATCAGCTATACGATGTACCGCTTTGAATGTGCGATTCGCTCCTCTGCGATTATGAGCTTTATTGGTCTTGGTGGTCTTGGTTATCAAATTCAACTTTCGCTACAGGATCTTAAATATGACCGAGTCTGGGCATTTGTCTTATTTCTTATCGGATTAGTTATTTTTGTTGATATTTGGAGTAATTTTGTTCGCAAAGCCTTGATAGATCGCAAGAAACGAACTGGTTTCAGTGCTGGTTGGAGATCTGTATGTTTCACACTATTACTGACGATTGGATCATGGATCTTTATCCACATTGCTGAAGATGCTCAGCTTTTTGAATTACTATCAGAGAAAAATTTCGATGCGGCAAAAAGGTTTTTTGAAGGTCTTATAGGATTAAATACTGACCAACCGGCATTCCTGGATGGAAGCAGTTGGGCTGCCGCATTAAAACTAACGCTGGAAACGTTCGAAATGAGTATTATGGCGATTGGGTTTGCGACCATCGCAGCATTCCTTACAGTTGTTCCGGCAGCTCGAAATATTGCCAATGGGCATTTAACCGGCTCTAAGAAATGGTACGATTGGCTCCTGTACGGTTTGATTAGGATCTCCTATATCTTTTCAAGATCTGTTCCAGAGCTGGTTTGGGCGATGATGATCATTTTCATTTTTAAACCAGGTCTATTGCCAGGTGCCATTGCACTCGCCCTTCATAATTTCGGGATACTCGGGAAGCTGTGGGCAGAGGTTATTGAAGATATGGATCCTCGCCCGATCCGAAATTTAGCTGCCTCAGGTGCTTCCAAAATAGAAACACTGTTCTACGGCATCCTTCCTACCGTTTTACCCCGATTTCTCACATATATCCTATATCGCTGGGAAGTGATTATGCGAACAACGATTGTCGTGGGCTTTGTTGGTGCAGGAGGTTTGGGAATGGAATTTAAACTGGCTATGAGCTTTTTCAATTACACCCAAATTACGCTTCTCCTCCTATGTTATATGATTCTCGTCATCATCGCCGATTTTGCCTCGGAAAGTACGAGAAGAGCAGTACGATAAGTTTAAAAGAACTATGGCATGATGAATTAATCAATGTTATAGTTCTTTTTTAATTTTTACTCCCCTATCAATCTCCATTTTTTGTATAATAATTTTTACATAATATATTTCTTGGTGGTGAAAAAAATGTATAAAGTAATGATAGTTGAAGACGATTCGAAAATAAGCCATATCATTTATGAACATCTTAAAAAGTGGAAATACGCTCCATTTGAAACGAACTATTTTGAAGACCTCGAACGTCAATTTCTAGAATTGCGGCCTGACCTTGTTTTACTTGATATTAATCTACCAGTCTATGATGGCTTTTATTGGTGTAATAAAATCCGGCAGATCTCAAAGGTTCCAATTATCTTCATTTCTTCCCGAACAGAAAATATGGACATTGTGATGGCGATGAATATGGGCGGAGATGATTTTATTCAAAAGCCCTTCTCTCTTGAAGTGCTAATGGCTAAGTGTAATGCCATTCTCCGAAGAACCTATACCTACCAACAATCGGAAAATGAATATCTTGAGCACAATGGTCTCATCCTACATGTGAATAAAGGAAGAATTTCCTATCATGATTGTGAACTAGATTTAACAAAGAATGAAGCTCAAATCTTATTTATGCTGATAAAAAAGAAAGAAACGATTGTAAGCAGAGAGGAATTGATGCAGGCATTGTGGGAAAGTGGAGATTTTATCGATGATAATACGTTAACAGTGAATATTGCCCGTTTACGGAGGAAATTAGAGGAAATGGGGCTCAGTGATTTTATTGAAACCAAAAAACGGCAAGGATACACCATTCCATGAAGTTTAAACATTATCTATCTGATCAAAAATGGCTGCTCGTCACGGCCTTTTTTATCCTAATTATTATTTCAGTTGTAGTTAGCGTAGATCCTGCCTTACACGTCTCACTTGATAGTCTCCTTTACTTGATAAGTTTATCTACGATTATGTTTGCCGTCTATTTCATAGGTTATTATTTTCAAAAAAAATATCAAATGAAAAAATGGTATCAATTTGCAATAGATAATTTAGGCAGCTTCCCTGAAGCGAACACGTATGAACAGCAGGTATACGTTCAAACCTTAAACCGTTTAAGCGAAACCTATTTGAAACAGATTCAGATGAGTAACGAGGCTGCGAAGGAACAGCTTGAATTTATGACCCAGTGGTTTCATGAAATTAAAACACCTATTGCCGTTAGTCGGCTGTTATTAGAAACAGAAGTGGAATCCCCAAGTCTACAAGAGGAAATGAACCGTATTGAGAATTATGTTGAACAAGCACTCTATTTCTCTCGTTTGCATGATTTTAATAAAGATTATCTCATTCAAGAGATTGATCTTGAAAAACTAATCAAGGAAATTATCATTGCCGAATCAAAGACGTTTATTTCTAAAAAGATAAAAGTCGAAATGCCGAAGATAAATATACCTATTTTAAGTGATAAAAAGGCCTTAACCTATATTATTCGCCAGCTTCTGCTCAATTCACTTAAATATACGAAGGAATATGGGTTGATTTCTCTTTCTCTTCATCCTGAGACAAAACAGTTAGTTCTTCGCGATAATGGAATCGGGATTCCGGCAGAGGATCTCCCGCGTGTATTTGAAAAAGGCTATACCGGAAAAAACGGACGTAATCACCAGCGTTCCACTGGAATGGGGCTTTATCTTGCAAAAAAAACGGCTGAGAAATTAGGACACGACCTTTCTATTTCCTCCAAAATGGGTGTTTACACAGAGGTGATCGTAACTTTCTCAGAACGCGATGATTCTTATTTTAAAATGTAAAAAACAAGCTCTATAAAGGGCTTGTTTTTACGTCTCCTTGATAATTTTTATATAGCTTGCCGTGGTTAACCAGTAATAACCTAGATAAATTAGCAAATAGACTGCTAAACAGATGATAAACGGGATTTGCATTTGCATATTTAGAAAATCAGCAAGGACATATAAAATAACTGCTGTGTTGACCGCCGCAAGCAGTAATGGGAGAATAAAGACAAAACCAACTTGCTGCGCAGTCGATTTTGTTATCTCTCTGTTAGGAATACCAATCTTCTTAAGAATCTTATAGCGATCCTTATCAACGGTAGCGTCGATTAGCTGTTTAAAATAAATCATACTCCCTGTTGCGAGCAAGAATACGAGTCCGAGGAACACCCCAATAAAGATGAGTAGTCCGTAGGTTTCAAGCCCATAATGATAATTTTCATAGAAACTCGCATAAATTGGCTCATTCTCTTGATATCTTAGCGGGTTAACCACCTCGTAAATCTTTCGGTCTAACCCTTTTGCTATTTTTTCATTTGCTGTTTTATAGATATAAAGAGTTTCCTTCCGTGCCCCCTCTTGCTCTAACTCCTTATATAATTCATCACTAATCACAAGTGGGAATAACATTTCTCCTTGGTTTACTAATGAAAAACGTTTATATGCTACTATATTAATCTTTTCATTGGATGAAAGTTTCACATGTTTTCCCGTAAAGGGATCTGATTTAGTATCAAGGTTCCCATCATAAAAGGATGCTGCTTCAAATTTATCTAAGGTATCGGATTCATTCATTCCTCTGAGATTTATCATTTCCTGATAGGCATTTTCTGAGATGAGCAAAGTTTGGAAAATATCAGACACTCGATTCAATTCCGATACATCCGGTTTTACAGTTAAATAATCTATCGTTAAATGGTAGACGAGATCTCCCTTGGAATTTTCCTCGATTAAAGTCTGAATTTGTTGATTTACCTTGTCATCCTTCATATTAAACATATAGCTATAAGGGTTATCCCGCTTTGAAAAATGATCGATTTGATAGTAAAAGCTATAAGATGTGATACATGTAATTAGCGTTACACTGCTCAACAGGGAGATTACAGTCAAGATGAGAACATTCCCTTTCAATCGATATAAGAGATTGGTAATGGTAAGTAGGTTACTTCCATTAAAATAAACCGAAGTATTCTTTTGAGATAGTTTTAAAAAATAGGTCACTAAAGAATTTATGAAAAAATAGGAACCTAGTACTAGAAAAAAAGTAGCCACTAGAAATCGTATGCCACTTTTTCCGAAAAATCCGTCGGGGTTCACTAATAGGATGTAGGAGAATCCTAAGAAAACAACGGCCAAAGCGCTTAATAGTGGCGACCCCTTCGCCACCAGGTCCCCTTTTCGTTCTGCTTTAAATAGTTCTGATAGTGAAAAGCGATAGATTAACCGAAAACTATGAATTGATGTAATCAAAATAATGAGTAGAAAGACTACTGCCGTTTGGATCAAAGCATGCTTCGAAATGGTAAAGGACACTTCTAATGAAAATCCCATCACTTTAAATAGGATCATCATAAACAGCTTTGAAAATAAAAAGCCAATAGTTATACCAATTAGTAAGGCGATTAATCCAATAATGATATTTTCATAAAAGAGTAATTGGCCTATTTTTTTACGGCTCATACCGAAAAGGGCATACAGTCCCACTTCCTTTTTCCGCTTTCTCGTGAAAAAAGCGTTGGAATACCAAATAAAGATGGCAGCAAAGAGTATCAATATGATTGAAGCGGCATTAAATGCTGACTCTAACTTACCAAGTGTTACAGTGGATGAAAGTAATTGTTCGTTATACTGCAACGAAACGAATGTAAAATAGATAGCAATACTAAAGATCATCGAATTTAAATAGATCATGTATTGCCGGAGGTTTTTCGAGATGTTTTTTCTGGCAATGCTAGATAACGTCATATTGCCCTCCCCCAATGGTTGACAGGATATTCAATATTTGCTGGAAAAGCTGTTTCCGTGATTGATCTCCTTTATGGATTTCTGTATACAAGGAGCCATCCTTAATGAACACCACCCGCGAGCAAAAACTAGCCGCATAAGGGTCATGCGTTACCAATAAAATCGTAGCCTGCATTTCCTCATTGAGCTTAGCTAATGTTTGCAGCAAATGGTGGGCTGACTTTGAATCAAGTGCACCGGTTGGTTCGTCAGCAAACAGAATACTTGGCTGGCCAATGATTGCACGACACACGGCGGTCCGCTGCTGCTGTCCACCGGAAATTTCATATGGATATTTTTCTAAAATAGCTTGAATTCCGAACCTTTCAGCCAGCTCTGCCACCTTCTGTTTAATCACATCTTTTGGTGTTTTCGTAAAGGTTAGCGGTAGCATGATATTTTCTGCTACTGTTAATGTATCAAGGAGATTATAGTCTTGAAAAATAAACCCCATCTGATCTCTACGGAATTCTCTTAATTGGGCTTCCTTCATTTTTGTCAGTTCCGTTCCATCTATTCGGATTGTTCCCGATGTGACAGGTTCAATCGATGATAAAACATTCAGTAAAGAAGACTTCCCAGCTCCCGATGGACCCATCACACCAACAAATTCTCCTTTTGAAATATGGAGATCAATATCATTCAGTGCCTTGAATGTATTCCTTTTCGAGCCAAACACCTTGTTGACTCCCTTTGCTTCTAAAATCCATTCCATTGTTTTTTTGCCTCCGTTTCTATTCTTTCCATAGTTCTACTATAAGGAAAGAACAGCTGCCTTTCCATAATGAATCCTTACGTTTTTCTCTGATTATCTTACATTTTCGTAAGGTTACAGGGATGGATAGCTGCATACTATTTCCACGCGAGGAAAAAATTGATTAGAACGGATATTTACATTATCCTGTAATAAGAATGAAAATTTTTCGAATCATTTAGGGAGGTGAGAATCGGTTGCAAACAAAATCTGCTTTACCGATTTTATTTGTCGTTATGTTTTTAGTAATGGTGGGATTCGGGATCATCATTCCGGTTTTACCCTTTTACGCTGAGGAAATTGGCGCTAATCCAACAGAACTTGGCCTGTTAATGGCCGTTTATTCGCTTATGCAGCTTATTTTTGCACCGTTGTGGGGCCAGGTTTCCGACCGCATCGGCCGTAAGCCAGTGATGATGATTGGAATTGCTGGTCTCGGACTGTCTTTCTTGATCCAGGCCATGTCATCTGAGCTTTGGATGCTGTTTGCCGCAAGAATTCTTGGGGGAATTCTTTCATCCGCTAATATGCCTACAGCAATGGCTTATGTTGCCGATATCACAACAGAAGAAAATCGTGGCAAAGGCATGGGAATTATTGGCGCCGCAACAGGATTAGGCTTTGTGTTTGGTCCGGCGATTGGCGGTATTTTTTCAAAAATTAGCTTAAGTACGCCGTTTTATCTTGCAAGTGGATCATCCTTTATCACCTTGATTCTGGTATTTATTTTGTTAAAGGAATCAAAACAGAAAAAAAGCCATACATCAAAGGAAAAAACTTCTATCTGGAAAGCATTTAACGGTGCTGTGTCCGTGCTATTTTTTGTCCAATTATTAATTTCATTATCTCTTTCAGGTTTAGAGGCAACATTTGCTTATTTTGCCGCTAAAAAAGCTGGGTTGGACGCGATTCAGTTAGGCTATATTTTTATGATCATGGGCTTTGGCAGTGCGATGGTGCAAGGAGGACTGGTCGGCAGATTAACCAAAAAGTACGGGGAAAGTTCTGTTATTCAAGGCGGGATGATTGTGTCTGCGATTGGCTTTGGTTTAATTCTGCTGGTCCATAATTTTACGACGGCAGCCATTTATTTAACCATATTCGGGCTCGGGAATGGGGTTATTCGCCCGAGCGTCTCATCCCTGCTGACAAAGAAATCTACTGCAGGCCATGGAAGTTCAACCGGACTTCTATCATCTTTTGATTCCTTAGGCCGTATCATCGGCCCGCCATTAGGTGGCTGGTTGTTTTCAATGGCAGTGGGTCTCCCTTATATTTCGGGTCTTATCATTACAATCGTTGCTTTTCTACTATTTCTTGTGTTCCGCCCCCACCTTAGTGGGATGAAGGCACATAATAATTAAAAAATATTAAGTCATATGGCGGTGCAGGACATGCATAAAATGGGTATAAGATAGAATTTTTCAAAGGAGCCCATGTTGCATGAGAATAAAAACGGTCACAAGTGTATCTTGCCTTTTGGTTACCTTAGGGATTGCAGCATATCTGGAATCGCCTTACTCCTATTGGAATAAAAACTATGCCTATTCTGCTGATCAGCCGGTCATGGCACAACCGGTTGAGGTTGAGCCATCGAGTGATGTTCCAGAATTGGAAGAAAAACTGGAGAAAACAGAACGAGTCGATGGCTATATCGTAGAAACGTACGAGGAGTACGAAGTCTACAAGGACAAAGATGGGAAAGTAATAAAAAGCGAGCCGACAGGAAAAACAGATAGCATAAAATATTGGGATTACAGTAAGAAAGACCGCTAAAATGTTAGCGGTCTTGATTTTTTAGGTAGCTGGTTTTTGGCCAACAAATTTGATAACAGGATCCAACCACCACATTTAATCTATACTATTAATCAGCTCATTCATCATTTCTTTATCCATTGGCCCTACTATTTTCTTATGGATAATACCATTGGCATCAATAATATAACTGGTTGGAATTGTAAAGGCTTGGTAGGTATCCCCAATTTGTCCAGAACTATCAAGTAATACAGGAAAGGTTAACCCATAATCTTTCACAAACTTTTCAACACCATTTGGATCTTTCTCTGCTGTAGTTAAATTTACAGCAACAATTTCAACATTTTTTCCTTCTTGCTCCTGATAAAATTCCTGCATATGGGGCATTTCAGCTTTACAAGGCGGACACCAAGTAGCCCAAAGGTTTAGGATGACTTTCTTCCCTTTCAGATCTGACAGTTTCATTTCTTTCCCTGATACGGTCTGCAATTGGAAATTTGGCGCTTTTTTCCCTTCTTCCACACCAATTTTCACCGTTTTATGATCAACACCTTGATTTTCTTGAACTGTTTTTTGGGCTTCGGTTGGTGACGAGGTAAAATCAAATGATATGAAAATACTAAAAAAAGAAAATAGAATGATGGTAGAGAAGATTTTCTTTTGTGAGCCAATACGCTGTTTAAATAATGAAAGGAATACGATTATAACGGCAAACAAGCCTAAAATGATGTGCCTCGTTTTGTTATCATCATTCAGAAAAAGGAGCGCTAAAATATGATAGCAGCATATTACAGCAAAACTAAATAGAAATCCTGATTGTAAAATGAATAAATGGGGAATAGTTAATTTTCGCGCTCGATTAAAAATGAAAATGATAGATCCAAGAATTGCTAAAAATAGTCCTGTCCTTCCTCCAGTAAAATACAACAATGAGAGTGGGCTTTTCACTACTAATGTGGGTTCAAGGATGAGTAAACTTCCCTTCCAAATGAAAAATCCAATAAATAGACCGTTCGTTAATAAATCAAATGTCTTTTTATGTATCCCACTTTCTCGTGTTTTCCGAAGCCATAGCTTGATTAAGATTAGCCCAAGCAATATGGATAGACCAAGTAACAACCACTTTAACAAAATGGCAAAAGAACCAATTTGGATCACTTGCATATGTACCCCCTTTAAAGAGTAATAAAGTATCTTTTCGTTTATTATACCAGAAGGGGTATAATAAACGAAGGTTAAAACTCCTCAATGTGTTCCCAGCAAGGCTTATAAAATTTCCATCCATGTTTTCACAGCGGTAGCCAAGATTAAAAGACCCATGATCATTTGTAATACCTTTGTATTCACTCTTTTCCCGGCATTTGCTCCGAGAGGAGAAGCAATTAAACTAGCCGCAACCATGATTAGCGATGGCAGGAGGGACACCTGTCCTGTTGAAAGTTTACCTGAAACAGCTCCAATAGATGAAATAAGGGTAATCGCTAAGGACGAGGCAATCGTCATTCTTGTCGGTATTTTTAACGCGGTAAGCATGATTGGTACCAGTAGGAATGCTCCTCCCGCACCGACAATCCCTGCACCTATTCCAACCAAAAAGGCAAAAAGCGCTGCCAGGAACTTGTTGAATTTTACTTGTTCTAGCGGAATATCATCAATTCCTTTTCTTGGGACAAACATCATGATGACAGCAAGTAAGGCCAAAACTCCATATACTATATTGATTCCGGTTTCCGGCATGTGTGTGGAGCCGAAACCTCCAATAAAACTTCCAATCAAAATACTAATTCCCATGTAGGCAATGAGTGTTTTATTTAAAAATCCACCTTTCCGGTAAACCCAAACACCACCAATTGTCGAAAAGAAGACTTGGATAGCTGTGATTCCGGAAACTTCATGTGCTGTAAAATGGCCAACACCAAGTAACGCGGGAATGTACAACAACATTGGAAAGTTGATAATCGCCCCGCCTATTCCTAACATTCCCGAAATGAAGGAGCCTACAAATCCAATTAGGAAGATTGTGATGATAATGCTACTATCCATTTTTGTCATCCCCCTTTTTCAGATAGTGTTCATTCGTTCCAGGCACTCATTCCACCCCTGACATTCGTTACGTTGGTAAACCCTAAATTTTTCAACATCTTACTTGCCTTTTGGCTTCTCATACCACTTTGACAAATTACAACCACTTCCTTATCTTTTAACAGTTCCTTGTCTGCTTTCATGGAAAGTTGCTGTAGGGGAATATTTTTAAACCCCCTTATATGGTTTCCTTTAAACTCTCCGGGTGTGCGGACATCAACAAATTGCTTATTCTTATCATTTAATAATGTTTTTAAATTTGTTGTTGAAATATTGGTAACACCTTTTGTTGGCAGGAACCGTTTGATGATGAAGAAAAGAAATAGTGCAATGATAACATAGTTTAAATATTGCATCGTTGTATACCCTCCTCCTATTATTTACCTAACGGCACAACGGTTTGGTCCAATTTCCATTTCGCGTTGTTTGTCGATATCTGGATTGATTTTCCCCATATTTGTTTTTCGAATTTCTTGATAGGCGTTTGGCTGCGGTGGAAGGTTTTCAGTTACCAACTTTCTAAATTCCTTTTCATCTTCAATATTAAGACCATGATTCTTAGCAAATAATATCCCTAATTTTTCTGACACGCTGCCATCATCATTTAATTCATCAATGATCATAAAATGAGCCGGAAGGACAATAAGTTCTTCTGATAATTCTTTGTAACGGCTATAAAGAGTCTCTCTTAAATCTCCCACCCAATCTTCGGCCATCCCTGCAAGGTCTGGTCTGCCAATTGAGTCAATGAATAAAATATCGCCTGAAAGTAGGTACTTTTTATCGACGACAAATGAAGTAGATCCAATCGTATGCCCCGGAGAATATATAGCGTCAATATTGATTGTCGTATTGCCGATTGTTACCTCATTACCATCTTCTAATGGCTGATAGTCAAAGGTTACTTCGGTTGCATCCTTAGGAGGCAGCCAGTATGTGGCACCTGTTTTACCAGCAATCGTCCGTCCTCCGGAAATATGATCCGCATGAAGGTGTGTATCAAAGACATGAGTGATTTTGGCATCAAGTCTTTCGGCAAAATCAAGATAGATGTCCGTCATTCGAGTTGCATCGAATAACGCTGCTTCTCCATTGGAAACAACCATGTAAGATAAACAACCTTTACCAATTCGGACAAATTGATAAATCTCGCCCCCACCCTGAAGTTCGCCAACCTTAACCGGTTCTAAATGTTCGCTCCATGCTTTCATTCCACCCTTTAGGTAAGAAACGGATAAACCCCCTTCAGAAAGCATTTCTGCCACCATAATAGATGAACCTTCTTTCGCACAAACCACTACCACCTCTTTATCAGCAGGGATTTTACCGATGATTTCTTCCACACCATCTAATAAATCAAAATAAGGAACATTTAAATAATCAAAGTTTTCGCCATCGATTTTCCAATCTTGAAAATCATTTTCATTACGGACATCTAGAATAAACAATTCTTCTTTATTAAAAATTTTTTTCGTTACCTCTATTGAAGTCATTTCGTGAATAGTCATTTTTTTAATTACCCCCTATGGTATTTTTTGTTTTAAAAAAAGAACGTTAAATTCCTGTTGTTTTACCAGTCCATTGACTCATGCCAGGTAAAACATTGTGTACATTTGTAAATCCATTCTCCGCTAATTTTTGCGCTGCAAGATCACTGCGATTACCCGTACGACAGACAACAAAAATTTCATCTTCTTTCTTTAATTCAGATAAACGCTCATCCAATTCGCCTAAAGGGATAGAGATTGCGTTAGGTATATGGTTAAAGGCATATTCTGCCGCTTCTCTGACATCCAGAATGACGATATTTTCACTAGCTTCAAGTTTACTTTCAAGAACTTCATTATTGGTGACATGAGGGTACTTTTTTTCATTGGTTTCATCCTGAGAAGACTTTCTAAGATAATGCCTTAATATTTCCCCTTCTTCAATTGTCCCTAAAAATTGATGCCCTGTACTTTCAGCCCATGCTTTCATATCGGCTTTGGATCCTTTATCTGTCGCTACAACTTCTAACACCTGCCCAGCCTCAAGTGCATTCATCGCTTTTTTTGTTTTCACAATCGGCATGGGGCAAGCTAATCCTTTTGCATCTAAAACTTCGTTTACTTTTAAGTTGTTCATCATAGACCTCCTGATTTTATACCTAGACGGGTATTATTTAATTTAAAAAAATTTAAATTTATTCTACTTTACCTTCCCAGTCGAGCATTCCACCATCCATATTGATTACCTTAAATCCATAGCTTTCAAGAAATTGTGCCGCACGACCGCTTCTTCCGCCAGAACGGCAAACCATGACATACTCTTTTGATTTATCTAATTCATGCATGCGAAACTCTACTAAACCTAAAGGCATATTTATGGCACCAGGAATTTTGCCAGCCCTGACTTCTTCCACTTCACGAACATCAATGATATTTAATTTTTTCCCCTCATTTAATAATTTCTCCACTTCTTTTGCTGTCATTTTTCTCATCGTTTTTTCCTCCTTTTTATGACCTAAATAAATAGGTTCACATTCCCGTCCTGTGCATCCGCTAAATAGGCCGCCACTCCAGCATACTCAATATGATCCAAAAGTTCTTCTTGTTGCAGCCCTAATAAATCCATTGTCATCGTACATGCGACTAACTTTACATCCTGTTCTTGAGCCATTTCAATTAATTGCGGCAAGGGCATCGCATTATGCTTATTCATAATATTTTTAATCATTTTGGGACCGAATCCGGCAAAGTTCATTTTGGAAAGTCCCATTTTATCCGCGCCTCTAGGCATCATTTTTCCAAACATCTTTTCCATGAATCCTTTTTTGACAGGTATATTCTCTTCTTTACGAAGTGCATTTAATCCCCAAAATGTATGGAAAATGGTTACTTCATGATCATAAGCAGCGGCCCCATTTGCTATGATATATGCTGCCATCGCTTTATCGTAATCCCCACTAAATAATACAATTGTTGTCTTTTTCTTTTCTGTCATGTTGTTGCCTCCTCATAAATTTTCAGTACGTATACCTGTATAGGTATGATTGTAGGTAAAAAATTATCCCTTTTTAATCCAAAATTTTAACACTTCATTTTCTTCTTCGTGTTTTATTAACTCATGGCCGCCTGATTTTGCCCATGCTGCCATATCATTTTTTGCCCCTTTGTCCGTTGCATGAATCTCTAATACCTGACCAGATTCAAGTTCATTCATTGCTTTTTTTGTCTTAACAATTGGCATTGGACAAGCTAAACCTTTTGTATCTAATACTTTTGCTATATTCATATTTTCATACCTCCAATTTCATTTTACCATTACCCCTATGGGTATAATGGTATTAAAAATAAAAGAGGGTGTCAACCCTTTTTTACCGGCTTTTCACGAGAAGATTAACGGCTTCTTTTACCAGTTCTTCCATGCTTTTTTCACCTTGTTCATTCGCTTTTTGAACACACTCCACTAAATTAGAGCTTACGACAACCCCTATGGTTCGATCAATGGCCGTTCTCGCTGCAGACATCTGGGTAATTACTTCTTTGCAGTCCTTATTTTCTTCCATCATTTTTAATATTCCTCTTAATTGACCTTCAATTCGTTTTACTCTATTTTTCATTTGGTCGTTATAGTCCATGTTATAACCCCCTTTCACTTTCATTTCTCTTAATTCAATGTTAATAAGAAAGGAATTAGATTGACAAGTTATATAATATACCCACATGGGTATGGGTGTCAATATGATAATTTAATGTTTTCCATCATTTATTTTAAGAGTTATATAAGATTGGTTTAATAGCTTCTTCACCGGCTATATGAAGGACTAGTCCTTTGGTTCCAATAAGAGATTTAGTCCATCATCGGCTATAGTTCCATTAAGAGATTAGTCCATCACTAGCTTTATGAAAGACTAATCTTTTGGACAGTTTCGCCGAGGCAGTTGGTTTTAGTTTCACCATTTTTCTCCCTATTACTCCCAAATACAGAGGAGTACGTTTTCCAACCGCCATCAACGTTCTTGACGTTATATCCGTTGTTTTTTAGAATACGGCTGGCTAAATAGCCTCTTAAGCCTACTTGACAGCTCACATAAACGGTCTGATCTTTAGGAATCTCAGCTAATGTCGTTCTAATGTCATTTAGCGAGATATTTATTGAGCCTTCAATGAATCCAAACTCACGTTCCGTTGGTTCGCGAACATCTATTAGGAGGCCTCCGTCTGCAACTATTTTGTCTACTTCATGCCATTGAATTTGTTCCAGATCCCCTTCGATAATATTTGTAGCCACATAACCTGCCATATTGACAGGATCTTTTGC
Organism: Neobacillus sp. OS1-2; assembly: GCF_030915505.1. GTDB lineage: Bacteria > Bacillota > Bacilli > Bacillales > Cytobacillaceae > Neobacillus. Next base: position 4,413,509 of record NZ_CP133265.1, on the reverse strand, counting down.
CGATGAATAGGGTGGTGCGTAAGACAATTCTAAATGAGTTAAATCCTCCACAGAAAGTCCTCCTTTAATGGCAGTAGCAATCACGTCAATACGCTTATCGGCACCGTCTGCTCCTACCGCTTGTGCACCGTAAATCTGTCCTGTTTCCTTATTAAAAATTAATTTTAAAGCTAGTGGTGCTGCACCGGGATAATACCCTGCGTGTGAACTTGGATGAATATGCACGACTTCATACGATATACCAAGACACTTTAATGTTTTCTCGTTATTTCCTGTGGCAGCGACCGCTAAATCAAATACCTTGGCAATGGAAGTACCCAAAGTGCCTTGATATTTCTCCATTTTACCCATCATGTTATTGGCGGCCATACGTCCTTGACGATTTGCAGGTCCAGCAAGTGGAATCATTGTCTTTGTCCCACTAATGTAATCAATAACTTCCACTGCATCCCCCACAGCATAAATGTCTTCATTGGACGTTTGCAGGTACTCATTAACCACAATTCCGCCACGATCCCCCAACTTAAGTCCTGCTGTTTTGGCTAATTCATTTTCCGGTCTAACACCGATGGATAAAATCGTCATATCTGTTTCGATTTCGGCTCCATCTGAAAGGATCACTTTTCTTCCTTTGTCGGCAAATGCTTGCACACCATTTTCAAGAATTAACTGTACACCCTTTTCTTTTAAATGGGTGTGTAAAATACTTGCCATTTCAAAATCAATTGGTGCCATAATCTGATTAGCCATTTCGATAATGGTAACGTCCATTCCTCGATCAACCAGGTTTTCTGCCATCTCAATGCCGATAAATCCCCCACCAATAATAACAGCCTTTTTCGGATTTTTGGTATCAACGTGGCTTTTGATTTTATCGGTGTCCGGGATATTTCTTAAAGTAAATAGGGATTCATTTTCAGTCAAACCTGGGATCGGCGGTACAATAGGTCTTGCTCCTGGCGATAATAATAACGTATCATACGATTCTTCATATACTTCGCCGCTTTGTAAATTCTTGATGGTAATTTGTTTGTTTTTGGCATCAATGCTTACTGCTTCACTTAAATGACGGATATCTAAATGAAAGCGTTCTGACATTCCTTTTACCGTTTGCACCAATAATTTACTTCTATCTTTAATGGTTTCCCCAATATAATAGGGCAGCCCACAATTAGCGAATGAAATATGTTCACCGCGTTCGACTAAAATAATTTCTACATCTTCGCTAATTCTTCTTAATCTGGCCGCAGCGGTTGCGCCGCCTGCAACTCCACCTATAATGACTATTTTCTTGGTCATATTTAGTTCCCCCTAATTTTTATTTGATGCAATCAACATATACCCCATGGGGTTTAATACCTATAAGGGTATTATACACCATAAAAAATAATGTGAAAGTCTATTAATGCGACTTTCACATTTTCTTCACAATTACATATTGCCAATAAACCCGCCAATCCAAGCAAATAAAACCCCTACTACAATGGAGGTGGTTACGTACAGGAGGGCTTTTTTCGTTTCCTTTTGTTGTAACAATTGGATCGTTTCATACCCAAAGGTGGAAAAGGTGGTAAATGCCCCTAGAAACCCGGTCCCAACTAATAACCATGCCCATTCTGGAATACTCTTTTCTATATGGAATATGGCTAGAAGACCAAGGAAAAATGAACCTAAAATATTGATGAACCATGTTCCAATTGGGAATGTACTAGAAGTTTTTTTTGTAATCCATGAACCAAGGAAAAACCGTGAAATGGCACCAAATATTCCCCCAATCCCGACAAACACCATCATTCTACTCCTCCATTCGTTTGGGAAGCTACTTTTGCACCTATTAGGGCTAGGACAATTCCTCCGAGTACGCTAACCAAAACATAGAATAAGGCAATAAAAAACCGATGGGTTTGAAGCAAATTCATAGTCTCTACTGAAAAAGTTGAAAATGTGGTAAAAGCCCCGGTAAACCCTGTTCCTATCGCTAATTTAAGGTTGGGATTCAGCCTCCATCTTTTTGCCGTTTTCGTGAAAAACCAGGCAAGAAAAAAACAGCCAATAAGGTTAATGAACAAGGTTCCTAAAGGAAAACCATTCTGCGGAGGAATAACATGACCAATCAAGAAACGTACTATAGCACCAAAAAAACCACCGATTCCCACTGCGAAAATATTCATATTACAAAGCACCCCTCCCGCTTCAATAAAAAACAGACTCCTACCACTGGTAGGAGTCATTATCACTAAGTCGATTATGGCGAACTCCTTCGCCAATTTCTTATTTCCACAAAGAAAAGACTATTTTGTTAAAATGATGGGGCCATTTTTAGTGACAATCAGAGTGTGTTCATATTGTGCGACAAAGCTCTTTTCGGTAACAAAGGTCCATTCATCACCTTCAGGCTGGAATACTTCCTCTTCATCGGTTGAGATAAACGGTTCGAAGGCGATGACCATCCCTTCCTTTAACAATCCGTTGTCAGAGGTTTCGTTATAATTATAGATATACGAAGGTGCTTCATGGATCGTCCGTCCGATCCCATGTCCTGTCAGGTTCATAATAACAGTTAATCCATGCTTTTTCGCGGTTTGATGGACTACTTTACCCATGCCGCTGATTCTTGAACCGGGGTTTGCCTTTTTTAGCCCTGCTTCAAAAGCTTCTTTTGCAACTTCGCAAATTTTCGTTAAGATCTCGTCCCCCTTACCTACTACAATGGATATACCTGTGTCGGCGAAATAACCATTTTTGGAGCCGGAAACATCGATATTAACGAGATCCCCTTCCTGAATGATACGGTCCCCGGGTATGCCGTGAGCCACTTCTTCATTTATACTAATGCACGAATACCCAGGGAAATCGTATTCCCCTTTTGGCGCCGAAACGGCACCTGCTTTTTCAAACAGCTCTCCAGCTAAATCATCCAGTTCCTTCGTTGTGATACCGGGTTTTGTTTTTTGAACCAGTTCATCGCGTATCGATGCGCAAATTCTTCCAATTTCCTTTAAACCGTTAAAATCCTCTTCTGTTTTTGCAATCATTGTTGTTTCCCCAATCTAATTAATTTGGCAATAAGTGAATATCCATATCTTAGATTGTACCTAAAACTGATGCAAAAATCCAAGTAAAGGTGAGGATTTCAAGGCGGCCGTTCATTATTTCCTATCCAAGATACCATATTGAACCGTCAAATTTTCATGCCTGTGGGGCTCGAGTTCTTCTTTTTTTAACAGTTTGTTCAGCATTTTTAAGGAGTGAACAATGTAGGGACCCTTATTTAACATGACACAATCTGCACGTTTTCCTTGGGAGGCATCTGTGATCTCCGAACGGGCAGGAATCCCTTTTTTAGTTAGCTTCTCTAAAACGCCAGTTGCCCATATAACGGGGATATAGGCGGCGGAACAAATGGTCAAAATCTCTTCTTGGACAAATGATAGATTCCCGGGACCAACTTCTACTGCTAAATCTCCCCTTGCGATCATAATCCCAAAAGAGTTGAAATTCAGCCCCTCGAGAATAATTCTTGCAAGTTGATGTAAAGCATCCTTTGTTTCAATTTTAGCCACTACCGCCATGCCGGCTGCATTGTATATTTCCAAATGTTCGCGAAGTTTTATCAAATCAAGTGGGGTATGGACGAATGAAATCCCCACTATGTCAGCATTTTTTGTAATAAAAGTTAGATCTAGTATATCTTTCTCCGTTAAAGCTGGAACATTTAAACTAAGAAGGGAATCGGGCAAGTTTATTCCCTTTCCTTCTTTGATCCTATGCTTTTTTTCAATGGGCGAGAGAATGACAATTTGGATATATTCCTTTGTCACAGCTTGAACCATTCCGTAAATTCTTCCATCATCGATAAAAATTTGATCATTGATCCGAACATTTCGGAAGGCCTTTTCGAGCGTCACAGGTACCCCTGCAGGTCCTTCGCTCGTTGCCGGATGACCTAGGATGTCTGACTGTAGGTATAAACGTAAGATGTCGCCCTTCCTGACGGCAATATTCACATCTGGCTGCAGTCTCCCCACTCGCACTTTTGGACCTGATAGGTCCATATATAGTTTACATGCTTTGTCATTGTACCTTCCTTCGGTTTTTAGTTTCTTTTCCGCCTCGCGCACACAATCGATTAATTGTTTCCAAATCTCCTGATCATCATGGGCACAATTGATTCTGGCAATCGTCATGCCATTTAACAATAATTCTTCGAGAAGGACCTGATTGTTGATCATTTTTGCATCCAATGTTACCATGATTGCGGCTTGATGATACGGGCCTTTCTTTCCAAAAAGAGCCTCCGCGCGTTTATTTAACATCGTCATTGCTTCTGATGGTGTAGGTACATTGAGTGTGGACGGGGAGGCAATCGTTACATTCAAATTTTTCAATAACTTTTCTAAAGTGAATATTACATGTTTATGGGAGTGTTCTAAGGTTGCCAGCCCCCGATCCACTAATTCATGTTGGAAAACAGGTATTTTTTTTTCACGGAGGGCCAAGTAAGCAAGTAAATTATCGCGGTTTTCCTTCCCATTATCTAAAGGAAAGTTTTGTTGAATTTGCTCACATTCCTCACTAATTAGATGATAGATTCCTAAAAGTCGTTGAGACAATTCTTGTTGGTGTATTGTTGAATTAACCACATCCGATTCACATCCTTGTCGACTCACAATCTCCTTTTATCATCGTATTCATTTCTGGTGTATGTGTGTACCAGGAGGGGATATGATCCTCATGGTACAAAAACAAGTAATAGCCATAGGTACAAGCTGATTAAGGTAAAGATCAATGTTGGCGGAATGACCAGAAGGGTAACTTTCATGTATTCCACCCAGGTTATTTTTATTTTATTTTTCTTCAGAATATGCATCCAGATTAGTGTTGCCAGCGTTCCAATTGGAAGGATAAGCGAACCGATATCACTGCCAATGATATTCGCTAAATAAACGGTTTTCATAATGAGTGGGTCTAGTCCCATATCGGTTAAGGCCAGGGTTGAGATCATTAAGGCGGGATGATTATTAAAGATGTTTGACAAAAAGGCGGTAATAATCCCCATGGTTAAGCTGGCATGCAATAAGCTGTCATGAACCAAAGATTTCAGATTATCCACTAAAATAGACGTTAGACCAATATTGTGTAAACCGAAAATGATTACATACATGCTGAAGGCAAAGATCAAAATATGCCAAGGGATTTTTCCGACTACGTCTTTTGGATTGACCTTTAGGTAGATCCATCTCCAAATCAAAAGAATAATGGAGCCGCATACGGCTACAAGTGAAACCGATATTCCAATGAAGGAGGCAACAAATAAGCTGATTCTTACTAGGAAAACAAAGATTAGCATGTTAATCATTAGTTTCTTTTGTTGATGAAATAGGTTTTCGGAGTTTTTCTGTAATGGATGGAATGGACGGTTTTTTTGCAGTGGAATCGAGTAGGAATGGAAACCAATCTCTTTTGGAATGTCCTTTTTAAAAACGAGGTATAACAAATACGAAAGGAATAGCAACCCAAGTACCCCTGGCACAAACATCATTTCTGTTTGCATATAAAGATCCATTCCAATAATTTTTAAGGCGATAAGATTTACAATGTTACTAACCCCAATAGGTGCACTTGATGCAGTAGCGATTAAAGCACCGCTCAAAAGAAAAGGTATTTTCTGCCGGTTTTTTAGCTTAAGATTATTCAGTATTAAGATGAGAATAGGTGTGGTGATTAATATACTGCCATCATTATTAAAAAATAACGTCATTAAAAAACAAAGTAGCAGAGTATTCCAGAATAAGCGATAACCTGACCCTTTTGACAATTTTAACATTAGAGCAGCGGTCCAGCTGAAAAATCCAAAGCTTTCAAGTACGATTGCCATGACGATTGTGGCAATAATGGTAATTGCGGCCCCTGTAACCTTTGAACTTATATCTAATAAATCCCCCATTGAAACACTCCCGCTTAGAAAAACGAGAATGGCTCCGGCCGTGGCTGGTATGGCCTCATTCATGTTTTTTGGACGGATAAAGATCAGTGCCATCGTTACGGCAAAAGCAAAAATGGTGATGATCACCGTCGATTGATGATACATAAAAATGAATTTTCTCCCTTCATTTAGTTTCCTTCTTTTTATTTTTCGCTTTCTCACCTCTTGTCCTTTGCAATATAGTACGTCCAAAATCAAGGCTTGTTCTAAACGAATATCTCGTAAGGCAACAAATTCAACATTAATCTAGAAATTTCTCAATGGATTTCTGCCTATGAAAATGGATATAGGCAAATGTCAGCGAGTACCATTAGTGGGTGTATGTACTGGTTTTCCCCCTTTTCTTGCTACGACAATGATTTTTTTCTGCAAAATAGTAAAGCCGATACTGGTTAGGTATCGGCATTCATATTTTTTGTACGTTACTATTTTTCGGCCTTGGTGCTTAGTTTAATTATTTGTCACCCTTTGAACCGTGACTTCCCTTGCTGCCCTTCGAGCCTTTCGAACCCTTTGAGCCTTTCGAACCTTTCGAGCCCTTAGAACCCTTCGAGCCCTTTGAGCCCTTAGAACCTTTTGATCCTTTACTTCCTTTACTTCCTTTACTTCCTTTAGAACCATGTGATCCCTTAGGACCATGTTTTTTCTTTTTTGCTAGCGGGCCATGGTGAGGTCCTTTTGACCCTTTGCTGCCCTTTGATCCGCTGCTGCCTTTACTTCCCTTAGAACCCTTAGAACCCTTAGAACCTTTTGATCCTTGACTACCGCAAGAGCCTTTACTGCCAGATGATCCATGACTGCCCTTAGAACCTTTCGAACCCTTTGAACCCTTTGAACCCTTGCTACCTTTGGACCCTTCCGAACCCTTTGACCCACGGCTGCCCTTGCTACCTTTCGAACCTTTACTACCGCCTTTCGATCCTTTGCTGCCTTTCGATCCTTTGCTACCTTTGGACCCTTTACTGCCCTTTTTGCCTTTCTTTCCTAGTTTGAATTCAACGGGATTATTGACTAAAAATTCTATTACCCCGTTTTCCTGTGCTTGTAAAAGCAGTTCTTCCATAACCATACTCATTTTCCTTTTCCACCACTTTCCCAAAGTTTTATGCTCATTGTTAATTTATGGAGGAGAAGTGAAATTGGTTATAGACAAACATTTATTTTTTTATAATTAGCCTCATGCCCATATACGGCACCTTTCCTATGTATAAAGCATACTATTCTAAAAAATATGTATGTTTAGGGGTATTTACTGTGCAAAAATATGAGATTCTTATCAATCCGAAGCTATTAAACCAACTGGACAAGGATATTTGGACGAATGAGCATGTCCCTGCAGTACTTAAGATTGGCACTAACCACTATTCAATTGGCCTGGTCTATCGAGGAAATGTGATTAGAAAGAAGAAAAAAAAATCGTATCATATCATTTTTGAAAAACCCTATATTGTAAATGGAGCACATGAAATTCATCTGAATGCTGAATTCAATGATCGTTCGCTTAGCCGGAATAAGCTCTCCCTAGATTTCTTTGACAGAATAGGTGTCATCTCCCCAAACTCTACTCATGTCCTACTATATATAAATGGCTACTGTAAAGGGATTTATTTAGAGCTCGAATCATTCGATCAATACCTTTTACAAAAAAGAAACGTGCCCTTGGGCCCCATTATCTACGCCACGAATTATCACGCTAATTTCTCCTTATTGAACCCTGAAAAGGAATTAAAAACAAAGCTGATGGAAGGATACACCATTAAATATGGGGATAAAAAGGATTTTACCAATCTGGAAAACTTGATTGCCATAACAAACACGCTAAACAACGAACAATTTGCACAACAAATTTCACACGTGCTCGATGTTCAACAGTATTTGACATGGCTGGCAGGTGTGGTTTGTACCCAAAATTTTGACGGTTTTATTCATAATTACGCACTATATCAAAATAGTAAAACGGGAAGGTATGAAATTTCACCATGGGATTATGATGGAACCTGGGGTAGAGACTTGCATGGAAAAAAACTCGATTATGACTATATACCTATAACAGGCTATAACACCTTGACTGGAAGATTGCTCCATTTCCCCGATTTTATGGAGAAATATCGTAATATTCTTTCAGCCGCATTGGATAAAGAATTTACTGTTGAGACACAATCAGAACATATCGATGATCTTTTTGCAACTCTAAAGCCCTACCTTCATCTGGACCCCTATATAAAAACAAATGCGGAAAGCCTTGATCGCGAAAAGGAATTTATCTTGAATTTTATTCAAAAAAGGAGAACCTTTCTGAAGCAAGAATTAATTAAGCTCTCATGAAGGAAAAAGTATATGGTTAAATATCATATACTTTTTTTTGCCTATTTTTCACCTTATCTATGAAAAAAAGGCTACTTTATTAGTACAACATCATCCCGTGATACATATAGATGCAGTGTAAATGTTTATTTAATTAAAGGAGGAAAATTCTTTTATGGATAGAGAAATGATGAACCAACATGTGGGTAAAACAATTAGGGTTGACCGAGGAGGTCCAGAATCTAGAATCGGAAAATTACTCGCTGTTTATGAGGACTATTTTGTCCTATTAACAGAAACTGATGGTGTGGTTTACTACAAAACGAACCATATCAGAAGTGTAACAGAAAGCTCAAAAGACATTTTGAACTTTGGTTTAAAGGTTCCGGAAAAATTAGACTATAAGACGGCTGATAACTTTCATAAACTGCTTGAAAGCATCAGATTTCAATGGGTAAAAATTAACCGCGGCGGATCAGAGTCGTTAGAAGGCGTACTCAGTGATGCGAATAAGCACTATGCTTCACTGATTGTAAAAGACGAAGTGGTACGATTCTCTATGAAGCATATACGGAACATTAGCTACGGCTTAATGGTTGAAAAGCCAAAGAATGATGACTCTGGAAATTCCAATGAAGATGAGGCCAACGATAATAACCAAAAAAATGATGAAAACGAAGAATAAGAGTAACCATAACGTCGCTTCTCCAAACAGAGGAGCGACCCATTATCTCTTAAGGAGGATGAAACATGGGGTTAGATAAATTTTCAACTGCATTGGATTTATTAAAAGGATTTAATGTAAATCTTTATGTAAGTGAAGACATATATAAAGGAAAACTGATTGGGGTCGAAGCAGACCATGTTGTCTTGGAAACAGAAAATAAATACATTTTTTATTATAACATTGATAAAATTCAAGCCATCACCAAAAATACAAAGCAGTTCCAACCGGATATTTCAAAAGTAGAATTTCAAAAAACACAAAGCTTAACGGAACTTTTACACTCCTTTCAACATACTTGGGTAACCATCTTAAGTATAAATAAACAGCAATTTTCAGGTGTATTAAGTGAGATTGACACTGATTTCGCCACTTTAATTAATGGCGAAGAGCGTATTTTAATTAAATTAACGCATGTATCAAATATCTTAAAAGGATTTATTAAAGAAGAAACAACAAAATCGGAAACCACAGAAGGAAAGGAGGAAAACAAAAACGAGGCTAAAAATAATGAAGACGAAGCAAAAGAAGAAGAAAGCACATCTTGCCATGCAATCGAAAATAAAACGGAAAATAAATCTGACAACAAATCTAAGCAACCTATCAAAGCAACAAGTGTAACCTCGGAAAAGAAAGGTAAAGCCCACACAAAACGTGAAAAGCCTGAAATGATTGAAAAGCCGCTCGAGGTAGCTGCAGCAGTTGAAATTAATGAACCAAATAATACGATGGTTTGGTCACACCCAATCAAAATAGAAGCACCAGTCATCCAACCGCTGGATACCCCCCCAATTACTACCCATAAAAAACAACAGTCTACAAGTGAAACTACAGCAAACAAAGGTAAAATTGACTTGAAAAAGACGACCAATGAAATGAAAAAGCCAAATAATGAAATGAAGCAAAAAGAAAACAAGAACGAGGAACCAAGTACAAGTAAGCCAAAACCAATTGAACCTGTAAAAGAAATAAAACCAGTAAAAGAAGCGACCATTAAAATGGAAACAAAGCCTGCAGCTATCTTACCACCACCAAAAAAGGACGATAAACCAGCAAAATCTCATGAGTCAACAACTGCTTCAAAACCAATTCTTTCCCATAATTCTTCACCAAAGAAAACAGAAAATACAACAAGTGAAAAGTTTGTAAATGATACGAAAAATGTATGGAAACAAAAAGATCAAGAGAAAAAGGCATTTCGATTTGCTGGTGAACCGGTTTCACGCGATCAAGAGAGAGCTTTCCCATTTGCTGGATGGCCTAGCAAAAACAAAAGAACCTTTAGATTTTAACCATAGTATTGCGATTTGGAATGCAGAAGATATTCTTGAATCTATTTAATTCTATTGGCAGCATCCCCCATTCCCTTACAAATAAGAGCTGGGCAGGCTTTATCTCTTTGATAACTTAATTGAAATAACCTCATAAGCCCTCCTCTATTTGTAAATGGAAAAACCAAGGAAAGGATGTGAGTAAATGAAGCTAAAAGAAAATATCGGTAAGTACATTAAGATTGAAATATCCGGTAAGAAGTTCATTAGTGGGTTGTTAGTCGATATAGGCAGTGATATATGGGTAGTCTTTAATGGAACTGATTATCTCTATATACCAACGATTCATTGCCAAAACTGGCAATACTTGAAAAAGGATGAAATCGCCGAGATAAGTTTTAATGATGAACCAACGCCGATTTATAATCATAATGAAGAAACATCATTAAGGAAAACCCTAACGTCAGCAAAAGGGATTTTTACAGAGATCTATGTAACTAGTAACCAAGCACTGCATGGATATATTATTAGCATCATGAATAACTACTTTGTCTTTTACTCCCCTATTTACAAAACAATGTTTATTTCCCTTAATCATTTAAAATGGTTAATTCCTTATACAAATAATCAGCGCCCTTACGGTTTAAGTAACGCAAACCTTCCAGTGAACCCAAGCAATATTACATTTGCCCGTTCCTATGAAGTCCAAATTGAAAAGTTAATGGGAGAATTGATTGTCTTTAATATCGGCGAAAATGAGAATGTGATCGGTAAAATCCAAGGAATCAAGAATAATTTTGTGGAATTAATCGGTGCAAAAGAAGAACCCATTTTTATAAACCTGCAGCATATCAAAACCGTCCATATGACGTAATGTTATCATTTTTATGGGCGATTTTTAAACAAGCTTAAAGAGTGTCTCACGGGGACACTCTTTTTAAATGATAAGATTCCCAGAATCTCTTTTGCTATTTGTTCTTTACATAAACGGTTTCTGACTTTTCCTTCACCCTGAAGGTCAGTAGTTCGAAGGAAATTCCATAAAGAAATGTAACCAGGAACATGGATCCAATCATATCGAAGATCACATGCTGTTTGACAAAAAGTGTCGAAATAATGATGCAGGAACCTAAAAAATGGATAAAAAGCGTGTTTAGTAGATGTTTATTCTTGATGTGTAAGGATGCAAGCATGACCGCAAAGGTCGTTAGCACGTGAATACTTGGGAAACAATTAAACGGGCGGTCCTTTGTGTATATCCATTGGACAAGTTGGGTTAGGATATGATCACCGACAAGTACCGGCCTTGGGACTGTTGTTTGGAAGAAGAAATAAATCACAAAGCAAATAAGTTCGGCAATCACAATTAACAACAACGTCTTTAAATATACCTTGGTATCCTTAAAACAAAAATAGATTAAATAACAGAAGATATACGCATACCAAAGAATATACGGAATAATAAAAATCGGTAAAAAAGGAATAGCTTGATCAATCGATGTCGAAATATCAACTGCCTTATGTGATCGGGTATTTAAAAATTGATACACACTAGCTAAAAGCGGAATAACTAACAAAAAAAGTAAATAGGGAGTCTTTTTGATTACCTTTTCCACTTTACCCCTCCCCTTTAAATAGTACATTAGCAAAATATAAACTTACCAAACAAAAAAATTCTCAAATCCCCTTTATAATAACATAAATACAATGAAAATACATAATTTGGTGACAGGCACCATTCGTGGACAGTGTCCGCCCCGGATGGACACTGTTCGCGGTTTAAAGTTTTGAATGCAATGTTTCTACTTCTAGGATAATCTTATTCATTAGTTCGCGAACGGTTAATTTTTTTGCTAATCTTGGGCTCTGCCCTGACCATAGGGACATATAATCAGTGGCACCTTTTACAGCTGCGCTCTTTCTAATTGCTTTCGTCAGTTCATTTTGCAGCGGATAGTCGGGAAGTTCTTCTTCAGTTCGACGCATGGTTTCTATAAAGCTATTTTTTAAACCTCGAGCCATTTTGCCTGAAAACGCTTTGGTTAATACTACCCGGTCTTCTGTTGCCTCCATGATGGCTTCCTTATGAAGAGTATTTGCCCCACTTTCCTTACAAACAAGGAAAGCCGTTCCCATTTGAACCCCCATAGCTCCAAGGCATTTGGCAGCCATGATTCCCCTACCGTCCATGATTCCGCCAGCTGCAATAAGTGGAATTTCAACCGCATCAAAAGCCTGCGGAATGAGTGACATTAACCCAATTAAGCCCTGATCCTCCTGACCATAAAATGTACCCCGATGACCGCCCGCTTCTGCCCCTTGGACGACAACCGCATCCATTCCAGCTTTCTCAATCATGATAGCCTCTTCTACCGTTGTTGCGGTTCCAATCACAACAATTGAATTTTCCTTCAGTTTTCTTATAACTTCCGGTGAAGGGATCCCAAACGTAAAAGAACAGATTGGAATTCTTTCTTCAATAATTATTGTTAATTGCTCCTCAAAAGTTATGAGGTCTTGTTCGAAGGTTGGTAGGACTATTTCCTCCCCGACCTGTAATTTTTCCTTAATCGGTTTTAATAAAGAACTCGCTAAACTCAGCTTCCCACTATCTGCATTATATGGATTGGGTACAAATAAATTGATACCGAATGGCTTATCCGTTAAGGTTTTACTATCACGTATTTGATTTCGTAATTGATCAGTACTCATATACCCCGCCCCAATCATCCCAAGCCCCCCCTCATTGGAAACGGCAGCCACTAATTCTGTTGTGGTTGGGCCTCCTGCCATTGGGGCCTGAATGATGGGATAATGGATTTTAAACAACCTTGTTATACGATTGCTCCACATGCGATTTTCCGCCTTTCATATTTTTATTGAAAGATATCCTATGCTATTCTGAATCCATACATATCCTAATAGTGTTAACTAAAAGGCAGGTGATACAATGGAACGGATTATTTTATTTGATGGTGTATGCAATCTTTGCGACAGAAGTGTGCAATTCATTATAAAAAGAGATCCGCAAGGAAAATTTAAATTTGCCGCGCTTCAAAGCGAGATTGGTCAAGAGTTGTTAAAAAAACATGGTTTTAAGTCGACCATAAGTAGCTTTGTGTTGATTGAGAAAGAAAAGGTATATGTAAAGTCAGGCGCAGCAATTCGTGTATCTAAACAATTATACGGAATTTGGAAAATGTCAACCATTTTCTTGGTCATCCCCCCATTTATTCGTGACAAACTATATGATGTAATAGCTAAAAACCGCTATAAATGGTTTGGAAAAAAGGATAGCTGCCTACTTCCATCCCCAAAATGGAAAAACAGATTCCTAGATTAGGAACAGCGCTAATACGAATTAGAACTACTATTTTATTCTACTTAGCATACATTTTACTAACAACTATTTTTATTCAGCAGGAGGAGCTAAATGGATATCTTTGTTAGAAAAGGGGATTCGTTATGGCATTATAGCCAGTTTTTTAAAATCAATTTACAGTTAATACATGATTCAAATCGGGATATTCAAGTGAACAATCTCTCAATTGGTCAGCGAGTCAGGATTCCTGGTTTTGTTGCCCAAGAATACCAGATTCGTAAAGGGGACTCCTTGTGGAAACTTGCTCAAAATCGTAATCTTCCGCTCGAAGCCCTTCTTTTAGTGAACCCTACTATAAATCCAGATCAACTAATGGTTGGCCAAACAATCAAAATCCCCTTACGAATTACCTGGAGATTAGTGAATGGCGGGCAAACCTATGATTACAAGCTACTGATGAATGATATTAAAAGATTACAAGGTGTTTACCCATTTTTACAGTCCCCCTCAATTGGAAATACGGTTCTGGGGAAAAACATTCCAGAAATCCGTATCGGTAATGGTGGGAAAAAGGTCCATTATAACGGATCATTTCATGCCAATGAATGGATTACCACACCAGTGATCATGACATTTTTAAATGACTATTTACTATCTCTAACAAATCAAAACCCCATCCGCGGTGTCTCCACTTCCCGTTTATACCAACAAAGCGCACTATCCATTGTACCAATGGTAAATCCAGATGGAGTCGATCTCGTTTTGCATGGACCGCCTGCAAATGATACATGGAAGCAGAAAGTAGTTGAATACAATAAAGGCAGCAGGGATTTTTCTGGATGGAAGGCAAATATTAGGGGTGTTGACCTTAACGATCAATTCCCTGCTCGCTGGGAATTAGAGAAGGCTAGGAATCCCGATAAGCCCGGTCCTAGAGATTATGGAGGAGAAAAGCCCTTATCCGAGCCCGAAGCCATTGCCATGGCAGAATTAACAAAAAAGCGAGACTTTGCACGAGTAATTGCCTTTCATACGCAAGGCGAAGTGATCTACTGGGGGTTTGAAAATGCTGAACCTCCGGAATCAGAAGTGATCGTCAAAGAGTTCAGCAGAGTCAGCGGCTACGAAGCTGTCAAAACGATTGAAAGCTATGCAGGCTATAAAGATTGGTTTATCCAGGATTGGCATCGGCCTGGATTCACAGTTGAGATTGGCCTAGGTGTCAATCCCCTTCCCCTCTCACAATTTGATGAAATCTATCAAAAAACACTGGGAATATTTCTGGCTGGTCTATATATGTGAATGATTTGAAGTGGAGGCCCAAAAAAAGGCCTTCTTTTCTTATGGATAAAAAAGAACCTTTGAATAAAATTCAAAGGTCCAAGCGAGTACTTAGTGGTCTAGACTAAGTCCTCAAATTAGGAGGTCTAAACTCAGAAGAATTTAAACAAGTTTAGTTTACCATTATCAAAATATTCATTCAACAATTTAATGCTGTAAAGGGTAAAAGTAGTTCAAATGGCATAGGATTCCTTTCAATTTTTACCACCTAAGAAAACATCTATGAATCAACCAAAATTTCTGGTTGACTTACATGTATATACAAGTTAAAATGAAACCGTAAACAAAACTTGTATATACAAGCTAATGCATTTTATGAAAACGCGCACAATACTTGTATATAAAGATGTAGATAAAAAACCGGGAGTGATCCTATCTTACAGGGGGAAAGAAAAATGACCAAGTACACTGATCCATCAAAACAGCTCCTAGAACACATTGGCGGTAAAGAAAATATCGCAGCTGTTACGCATTGTGTAACCAGAATGCGGTTTGTTTTAAACGATCCATCCAAAGCCAATATGAAAGAAATCGAATCCATTAAACTTGTAAAAGGTACATTTACCCAAGCTGGTCAATTCCAAGTCATTATCGGAAACGAAGTCTCCAGCTTTTACAATGAATTTGTTAAAATTGCCGGTGTAGACGGCACTTCAAAAGAAGAAGCAAAAGTGGCAGCCAAGCAAAATCAGAACTGGATCCAGCGAATGATGGGGCATCTAGCGGAAATTTTCACCCCGTTAATTCCTGCTCTTGTTGTCGGGGGGTTAATCCTTGGTTTCCGAAATGTAATCGGTGACATTAAATTATTGGATGATGGAACTAAGACGATCATTGAAGTTTCTCAGTTCTGGGCCGGTGTCCATTCATTTCTATGGCTGATTGGTGAAGCGATATTCCACTTCCTTCCTGTCGGGATCACCTGGTCTGTTGCCAAGAAAATGGGCGCATCGCAAATTCTAGGTATTGTTCTTGGTATTACCTTGGTTTCACCGCAATTATTAAACGCATACGGTGTAGCAAACGCAAAAGAAATTCCGACCTGGGATTTTGGCTTTGCCCACATTAAGATGATTGGTTATCAAGCACAAGTTATCCCCGCTATTTTAGCAGGACTGGTATTAGGGTTCCTGGAAACCAGATTACGTAAAATTGTGCCAAATTCTATTTCGATGATTGTTGTTCCGTTTTTAGCGTTAGTTCCAACTGTATTAATTGCCCACACTATTTTGGGCCCGATTGGCTGGTCGATTGGTTCCGGAATTTCTCATGTCGTTTATTCTAGCTTAACTTCTGCATTTGGTTGGTTATTTGCTGCCATCTTTGGCTTTGCCTATGCTCCGCTTGTTATTACGGGATTACACCATATGACAAATGCGATTGACCTTCAATTGATGAGTGAGCTCGGTGGAACAAACCTCTGGCCGATGATTGCTTTATCGAATATTGCCCAAGGTTCGGCCGTCCTTGCGATGATTTTTATCAACCGGAAGGACGAAGAAGAAAAGCAGGTTTCGATCCCTGCAGCCATCTCTTGTTACTTAGGTGTAACAGAGCCGGCGATGTTCGGGATTAACTTAAAATATGGCTTCCCTTTCTTAGCCGCGATGATCGGATCCATGATTGCAGGCGTTGTATCTGTAGCAAGTGGTGTCATGGCTAACTCGATTGGTGTCGGTGGTCTTCCTGGGATTCTTTCGATTCAGCCTAAATATATGGTGATGTTTGCCATCTGCATGTTGATTGCGATTGTGGTTCCATTCATATTAACGAATATCTTTGCAAAAACTGGTGTAAAAAAGGTAACTTTTAAAAAATAACGTTACACTCCATAAAGGAGGGAGACCAACTCCCTCTTTTTCCACTTTAGAAAACTCATTATATTTAGGCAGGTGTTTGATATGTCAACAACTTGGTGGAAAAAAGCAGTCGTTTATCAAATCTATCCAAAGAGCTTCAATGATACAACTGGAAACGGTATTGGCGATCTCCAAGGAATTATTGAAAAACTAGACTATTTAAACGAACTAGGCGTGGATGTCCTTTGGCTCACTCCGATTTATCAATCTCCACAATGTGATAATGGCTATGATATAAGCAATTATTATACGATTCATGAAGATTATGGAACAATGGAAGACTTCGATCAGCTTTTAGATGAAGCACACAAACGTGGTATAAAAATCATTATGGATATCGTGATTAACCATACCTCTACCGAGCATGAATGGTTCAAACAAGCGAAGTCTTCTAAGGATAATCCCTATCGTGATTTTTATATTTGGAAAGATGGGAAAAACGGTGAAGCACCAACAAATTGGGCATCCAAATTTGGCGGCTCTGCATGGGAGTACGATGAAACAACAGAGCAATATTATCTGCATTTGTTCGATGTGACCCAGGCAGATTTAAATTGGGAAAATGAAAAGGTCCGCGCGGCTTTATATGCAATGATGCACTTTTGGCTTAAAAAAGGTGTTGATGGTTTCCGGTTAGACGTCATTAATTTAATTTCAAAAGACCAGCAGTTCCTTCAGGATGACAGTGACGGACGCAAATTTTATACAGACGGCCCGAGAATCCATGAATTTTTACATGAAATGAATGAAAAGGTCTTTGCACACTATGACATTATGACGGTTGGTGAAATGTCCTCTACCTCCATTGATAATTGCATTCGCTATACCAACCCGGAGCAAGAAGAATTAAATATGACGTTCAGTTTTCATCACTTGAAGGTTGATTATCCAAATGGTGATAAATGGACAATAGCGAATTTTGATTTCCAGGCATTGAAAGACATACTGTCAAACTGGCAGGTTGAAATGATTCAAGGCGGCGGCTGGAACGCCCTTTTTTGGTGTAATCATGACCAGCCGCGAGTGGTATCTCGTTTTGGTGATGATGGAAAGTATCATATGGAATCGGCAAAAATGCTCGCAACAGCCCTCCATATGATGCAGGGTACCCCATTTATTTATCAAGGAGAAGAATTCGGAATGACCAATCCGAAATTTACCTCCATTGATGAGTATCGTGATGTTGAGTCCTTGAATGTTTATAAAATCAAACAACAGGAAGGTCTGGAGGAACAAGCGATTATTGACATTCTTAAGCAAAAATCGCGGGACAATTCAAGAACACCTGTACAGTGGAATGCTAGTAAAAACGCGGGTTTCACGTCTGGAACCCCTTGGATTCAAACGGCAGAAAACTATCAAGTGATTAATGCGGACAAAGCCATACAAGATCAGAATTCTATTTTCTATCATTACCAAAAGTTAATTCACTTAAGAAAACGTGTTCCTGTTGTGACTGATGGTGATTTCGAGCGTATTTTAGAACAGGATAAAGAAATCTTTGCCTTTATGAGAACAACCGAATCGGAAAAATTACTAGTCATCAATAATTTTTATGGCAAGGAGACGCCATTTACCCTCCCTGCTCATTTAAACCTTGCTGGCTATACGAGTGAGATGTTACTCTCTAACTATAAGGATTCGGCCCCGCTCGGTAGCGAAATTCTGCTGCGGCCGTATGAGTCCATCGTGTACCACTTGAAAAAATGAACGGAGATGTCTCTATGACAAACAAATACCTTACTATTTATAACTCTATAGTCGAGCAAATTAAAAGCGGCGAGATCCCGCCACAGACGCTCCTCCCCTCTGAGAACGAATTAAAAGACCAATACGATACCTCAAGGGAAACAATTCGAAAAGCGTTAAATCTGCTCTCTCAAAATGGCTATATACAAAAAGTTAGAGGAAAAGGTTCGATTGTCATCGACATCAGTAAATTTGATTTTCCTGTTTCCGGCTTAGTCAGCTTCAAAGAACTGGCAAGTAAAATGGGCAAGAAGCCGAAAACGATGGTCAATGAATTATCGCTAATCAAGCCCGATGGCTTTATCAGGCAGCAGCTTCAGTTAGGGAGCAAGGATCTGGTCTGGAAGGTTGTACGCACGCGTGAAATGGGCGGTGAAAAAATTATTTTGGATAAAGATTTTTTAAGTCACAAATACGTCCCTTCGTTAACCGAAGAAATCTGCGCCGACTCCATTTATCACTTTCTTGAAAATGAATTAAACTTAACGATAAGCTTTGCAAAAAAGGAAATTATTGTGGACGAGCCTACTTCGGAAGACCGTGCATTGTTGGATCTTGAAGGCTTTCATAATGTGGTTGTCATCAAAAATTATGTTTATTTAGATGACGCCACTCTCTTCCAATACACAGAATCACGTCATAGGCCCGATAAATTTCGTTTCGTCGACTTTGCGAGAAGAGTACACTAAAAACTGAGGTGATGGGTATGTGCGGGCGATTCACACTTACTGCAACAATTGAGGAAATTATGGACCGATTCGATATTCAATCATTCCTAGAGGAAGAGCTGTATTCTCCAAGCTTTAATATTGCCCCGTCTCAGGCTGTCGTAGCAGTAATAAACGATGGGACACAGAATCGAATGGGATTTTTGAAATGGGGCTTAGTCCCTCCATGGGCAAAGGATATGTCCATTGGTCACAAAATGATCAATGCCAGAGCTGAAACAATCACAGAAAAGCCGAGCTTTCGAAATGCCTTTAAGAAGAAACGTTGTCTTGTGATTGCAGACAGCTTCTTTGAATGGAAACGACAGGAGGATCAAAGCAAAACTCCGATGCGGATCAAACTCAAATCAGAACGAATTATTTGCCATGGCCGGTATCTGGGAGTGCTGGAAATCCCAGGATGGTAAAGCGCTATATACCTGTTCCGTTATCACTACCGGTCCCAATGAACTAATGAAATCGATTCACGATCGCATGCCCGTAATAGTAAAACGAGAAGATGAAAAAATGTGGCTCGATCCATCCCTTTCTGATTACGATAAATTAGAATCACTGCTTGTCCCCTTCGATGACCATTTAATGGAGTCATATGAAGTCTCTCCATTAGTTAACACACCTAAAAATAATCGACCTGAACTTATAAAGAAAATTTGTTAGCGCCCTTTTAAAAAAAAAATTTCAAAATGGACATGTTCACTACATGCCCGTACAAGCTAGAACATATGCTGTACTAACCCATAAAAGTTTTCCTTCTTTCGAAAGTGGCTTCCACCACTTTCTTTTTTTTGGCTAATTCACCCCTTGGTCTAATATGGAACCCTTTGAATATATTTGTTAAATAGATGGTAATGCCCTTTTCTTCGGACATTGAAAGGAGAATAGATTTTGTTTATTCCAACGAAAGTAACGATTGGCAGTATGAAAATAAACAGTCCCGACCATAAAAGTGCGGTTTCTGTGGGACCTACTTTTTTTAAAGGAATTAATGTAACCGGGAAAAAAAATCAAGGATTTGGCCAACAAATGGGGGATTTCTCGATTACATCTGTTCCCATCTACATTATTTTTGATGATGAAATCATTGATATGCCGTCGATTAAAATAAATAAATAATGAACAGGGAGTGATGGAGTTGAATATCGCACCAATGGCGATTAACTTTTTAGGATTTAAGGTCAATGCAATTGATAATTCCTCCTTCGTCAATTTGGGACCCAACCAATTTGTTGACCAGTTCGTTTCCTATAAACGAAACCAAGGCGTGGGTGAACAAAATGGTGATTTATCACCCGTCAATATCCCTATATCATGGGTAGTGGACCCGGATGTAACAGATAGCAATACCGCTAAAAATAGCATTATTTAACCTTTGCTAGGGGTGAGATTGTTGATTTTTGCACCGATGATAGTCAATCTTGGTAACCTAAAAATCAATGTATTCGATCATGGATCCGTTATGAACATGGGACCGAACCAGTTTATCGACCAATTCGTTTCCTATAAGAGAAATCAGGGGTATGGTGAACAAAATGGTGATTTTGTCCCCATAATTATCCCTATTTCAGCCATATATGATTCTGATATTAGTGACAGTTGGACAGCGAAAAATAGCATACTTTAAGGTACAGGGGACTTCATTCACCAGAAGTCTCCTATTTTATTTTTTCCATTTGTCGAATGGATTTTTCCTATATAGTGATAATGTATTGATTTTTTGGTTGCATTTGGGAAATATAAGGTTATTAAAAATCTGAAAGGCAGGAACAATCATCAGTGGGCATGGCAATAAAAAAATGGCTTTATTACTTGGTAAAATTGCGGAACCGAATCTTTTTTCCCTTTTTTATTTTATACATTATTTTAGCTGCGTTTATCATTTATTGGCTTGAGCCGCACACGTTTAAATCTTTTACTACTTCTCTTTATTGGGTGCTCACCACACTTGCCACCGTGGGGTTTGGAGACTATGCACCGGTAACCTTTGCCGGAAAAATATATACGATCATTCTTTATATAACAGGGATTGCTTTGGTCAGCGTATTTATTGGAAAAATTATTGATTCTGTCTATTATATCGATAAACTGAAAGTCGGAGGAAAAATGAAATATTCGGGTAAAAATCATATTATTTTAATTGGATGGAGTCCGAAGTCCAGATTAGCCATTGATGAAATTTTAAAATCCGATAAAAAGATTGATATTGTGATCATTGATGTATTAGAAAAAGCCCCACTTCTCGACGAGCGGCTGCATTATGTTCGCGGGGATGCAACGAATGAAGAGATTCTCCTAAACGCAAATTTACCAAAGGCGATGGGTGTAATTATTTTTGCCGACCAAATAACACAGGACAATTTTGCAACAAAAGACCCGCTGCTTGTTGATGGAAAAACGTTATTAATTGCTGCCGCCATCACAACGGTTGAGGAAAAATATAAAAAGGATATTCATGTGACGGCAGAGGTAATTAATCAGTGCCATATCCCTTTATTCCAAAACGTTAAGGTGGATGAATTTATTCCCACACAGGAAATGATCTCTCATGCGGCAGTAAGGTCGTTATTTTCTCCAGGTGTCACACATATGTTTTCAGAATTGATGAGCACACAGTATGGGGAAGCGATGTTTGAAATTCCGAAAAAAGCGGAGTGGCAAACCTATCGGGATGCTTTTGAGGATTTGCTGAACAACGGTGCAACACTTGTTGCGGATCGCGGTGACTTTTACATTAACCAAAAACTCGATGATCATATTCCAGCTGATGCACATCTATTTGTAATTTGTGACAAAGACACGCTTGAACAATTAAAATCGCAATGAAAGGGATGCATTAGCTGGTTAATGGGTCCCCTTTCCTATCACAAGACGTTAATTGACAGTTAATAAGGTTAAGTAAAATGGGCATCAAATTGCAAAGCAATCTGCGGTGTTTTTTGTTTTGTTTTCAAAAACAGAATTTATCCAAGCCCCCGGAGGTAAGGGATACCATTTAACTTAAAAATATAATAAAATGATAAATCTTAACGAAAACCTCTTTTCAAATTTAGTTTTAATTGATATTATTCCTATTAGAACAGTAGGAATAGTAGGTGTTTTAAAAAATGTCTTTGTATGAAAAATTACCAAGAGATTTTTTTGATTCAATTTTATGAAGAAGTGAAGAAAATGATTTCAAATGGAGTAGTCTCTAAAAATATGTACTATGAATTAGGACTAATTATTGCAGCTGCGTCAAGAAGAGGGATTGTATTGGAAAAGCCAAAGGATTTTGAACAACACATTGCCCACGAATTATTAATAGAATTAAGTAAATAGAATTCCTCCGTGATTGAATAAATAGTTCATCATTAAGATCTTAAATAAATCCACAAAAAAGCCGCTGATATAAATCAGTGGCTTTCTTCATTCCGTTCAAGTACGACCATTTTTTCAAAATTTATATGGAAAAATAATAGAAATAATGAGATTCCTTAATGAAGCCGATTTTTTCATAAAGTCTTTGGGCTGTCGTATTATCCTCAGCAGTTTCAAGAAAAAGTCCCTTCGCCCCAGTTTCTTTCGCAAAATCTATTGCCATTTTCATCAAGGATTCGCCCACACCCATTCCGCGGGCGATTTCCTTCACATATAAATCATTTAATACCCATGACCGCTGCATACTTACACTTGAAAACGAAGGATAAAGCTGTACAAAACCAAGCGGATTAGATTCTTCAAGTGCGATAAAAGCAACAGACTCTTCGTTAAGAATTCTCTCCTGCAAAAACTTTCTTGCCCCCTCCATATCGGATTTTTGTTCATAAAACTGCCTGTACAAATCAAATAGCTCGGTTAAAGCATCAAGCTCATTTAATGTGGCCTTTTGAATATGCATGTTTATTTCTCCTTTTTTTATAGTTTACAAGAAGGATTTTCCCCTCGTTTTTGTTGCTCGTATCACTGAATCCACCGCGGCACGGTTGTATCTTTATTTACTATTCTGCATGTTTCGTTTTATTCCTTTAAGATTTGTGTTAGTTTTGTGGGCATGCGAAAAAGCCTTGAAAGATCAAGGCTTTTTCTGTTAATAGATGAGGCATACCCAATTAGAGTTTATTTATTTTTATTCGTAATTGCTTTTCAATGTTGAAGTTGTCATCCATTAAAGATTGGTGGGGGTTCCACCCATGTGACCTGGGAACATGCCACCCATGCCGCCATATCCATCATGGCTCGGGAATCCACCCATGCCGCCATGACCAGGGAATCCACCCCAGCTGCCTTGTCCGCCATGCCATCCATGACCAGGATATCCACCACCATAGCCGCCATGCCATCCATGACCAGGGTATCCACCACCCCAGCCGCCATGCCATCCATGACCAGGGTATCCCCCACCATAGCCGTCATGCCATCCATGACCAGGATATCCTCCCATACCCGGATATCCTCCCATACCCGTGCCGCTAAATCCACCCATTCCAGGGAATCCTCCGCCCATGCCGCCAAAACCATCCATGCCTGTATTAAATTGTCTCAAATCGTTCATTTGAGCATCTCTCCTTTATATAGGTTACAGTCTAGACTATGTTGAAATCATGAAAAGGCATAGGCGGATGTCCTGTTTTTTCTTAACTATTTAGGCATGCATGACCCAAATCTTAAACGAAACGGTTTGATAGTAATTCTTTCCGTCGATATATACTCATCACAATTCCAATTAAAAAGGAATTTAGCAATACTGGCATTAACCCATAGCTAATAAAAGGCAAGGATATCGAGGTTTGTGGAAAGACGCCAAGTGCCATTCCCACGTTACAAACCAGCTGAACCCCATAAAGTCCCACTGCACCAAACAAAAGAAGTTTGGCATAAGAATCATGAATTTTATTAGAGATTACAATAAATCTCACCATAATTAGGGTTAGGATGACAAATAAAGCAATTGCAAAAAGCCAGCCGTATGTATAGGTTAAACTCACAAAAACTAAATCCGTATGTGCTGATGGAATAAACTCTTTATTCCCATGGTTACCAAACCAACCGGCTTTTGACATTAATTCATTCACTCGTAAAATCATATAACTTGCTCCACCCGAAGATTTTTCGGGGGTTATAAAGGCCAGAATTCTTCCTAGTTGATAACTCTTAAGACGTTCTAAAGAAACCAACGCCATAATCAGGAATAAACAGAAGGTTATTCCTCCAATAACCATCATTTTTTTTCTGCTAAATTTACTCCACCAAAACATTCCCATGACCATAACAGTATACATAAAGGGAGTTGTTATATTTGATACTGCTAATAATAAGAGCAATGGGATGAAAAACAATATAAAAAATTGCCAAATTTTAAGCCGCTCGTTACTAAAAAATGAAGCCCAACCAAGGAAAAATAAGGGCAATACCATTGAGCTTTCTAAGGTAATAATTGACGGGATTCTAAGGAGCGGTACCCCATTAATCATGGTATTAGAAAGAAATTTGATGATAAGTAAAAAGAGAACGCCTAAAGTGTAAAACATCCACCCACGTGTTTTCCATTTACGAAAATCGATTAACATGATTCCTATAGCTGCAGAAGCTCCTAGTAAAACAGTAATGCTTTTCGTAAAAGCAAAATGTGTCGTATCCTCCAAGTATCCAAGTGAAGCTAACGGTAAAAATCCAAGTCCCAATGTTGTCACCAATAGGATGATCATAAACCAATCTACCTTGGGCTTGTGCAGCCTATTCATCTGTTTCCCTAATTTGCTCGGGCTACCCATTTGTTCAATGGCTTTTTCCTCAGCCTCTGCTTCCGGTAATCCCATCTCTATTAATAAATTTTTGGCTTCCTGGATATGAAAACCTAATTCAGTGGCTACAACCTTCTTGGCCTCCTTCGATTTAATTTGTTCTGTTACCTCTTTCAAAAAAATAAACTTCTTATTTGCCACGTCCGTCTCACCCCTCCAGCAATTCATGTAAAACAAACCCTTTTTTCGTTTGATTCTTACCCGCTTTTTGCAAGATTTTTTTCCCTTTATTAGTTAACTGGTAATATTTCGCCTTAGATCTTTGCCACGTCGCTTGAATCCATTGATTCTGCTCTAAACGGTGGAGCAGAATGTAGAGAGATCCTTCGTTATCCTCGAATTTCCTGATGCCTCTACCCCGTAAAAGTTTTACTAATTCAAATCCCGTTCTTTCGTTGACAAGTAGCTGCAGGACAGCATATAGAACATCCTCTTCATTTTCTTCCTGTTGTTTGATTTTTTCACGAATGTCTTTTCGATGCTTTTCGGTAAAATTCAACTGTGAAAAGGTAGTTCGATTCATTGATTTTCTTAAATTCTTTAAACGATCCTCCATGTTCTATGCCTCCAATCGTTCTTTCATAAGTTCTTTCGCCCGTTTTAATCTTGTTTTCACTGTGTTTTCAACCGTATTTGTAACAGCTGCGATTTCTTTAATCGGCAATTCCTCATAATAAAAGAGATATAGCACCTCTCGATATTTAATCGGCAGTGTCATAACCGCAGAAATCAATTCATCATCCTCTTCTTTCTGAATGACGACCTGCTCGACCATTTCCTTTTTTGTTTGACTGTTTGTCGGTTCTTCGTCAGTCGTGACGACGTTCCTAGTATACCAGCTCTTCAGGTAGTCCTTGCAATGATTGATGGCAATGCGCCATAGCCATGTCCGCAGCTGCGATTTACCGCTATATGTATGAAGAGAATTGTAACATTTAATAAAAATATCCTGGGTTAGATCTTCAGCTAGCCCTTTATTTTTCACATATGAATAAACAAGTTGTAAGATGTCCTGCCCATATCTAGTCATAATTTCATCTATTAGGGTTTCTTTATCTTCTGTTTCAATTACTTCCGCTGTCAATTCCTCCACTTTTGTCCCTCCCTTGATACATCTTAGACGACACATTCCTTTAGAAAGTTTTAAAAAAACAAAAAAAGGATAGATAGAGCAGAAAAAAACTGCCACTATCTATCCTTTTTTGTTTACTCTTCTTCAGAAGCACTTTTTTCATCCTTATGGAACCAAAGTGGTTCTTGGTCGTCCTCGTCACCATTATAGTTGATGAGGATTTCTTCACCCGCTTTGATATCCTTGTATGCATAGAAGTCAAACGTGTGATTTGGAAAATTTATTTCATACGTGGCATTGGGTTCATACGAATGGTTAAACAACATCCCATATCCTAAAACAAACGCGGTGTGGTTTACCCCATACTCAAATGCATAATCAGCAAGCAAGGTCTTTTCAATGTGAACATGCTCCTCATTAGGGTAAGGAATTACGGGTGCCGCATGAATCAGCTTCCCTTTTGCAATATCTTCTGTTGCAAATACACCTCTATTTAATTCGCCATCGCTTAGCTTTGAAGTTTTTATTTCAATCATATTCATCACCTATAAAGTTCTTTCCAATGAAGTTTTTATCATACTTAAGCTTGCCATTATATTGGGAAGAATGCAATTGTTTTTTAATTCAGTTCAATTGGTTATATTTTCCGATACGCATCATAAAATGGAATATACGTTCGTAAGGAGGCGAGGAAGTTGTTTAGTAACAATGATTCCTTGATTACAGGTGAGATGTTAGTCAGGTATTACGAGCTGAATAAACAGAAAAAAGAAATGGAACTGGAAATGAATCAATTAAAGGATGCATTTCAAACCTATTTTAATAATCTTGTCGGATCCAATCATAAAGCCGAAATCACCATCAGTGGTTTCAAGCTGCAAAGGCAGATTCGAAAGACAGAAAAGTACAATGAGGATGAAACGATAAAAAGATTAGAAGAATTACAGATGAATGAACTTATACAAGTTGTAAAAAAGCCGGATGATGGAAAAATTAAAGCAGCACTAAATTTAGGATTTCTTCAACCTAATCATCTGGAAGGCTGTGTGGTCACAAGTTATACTCCAGCTATTTCTGTTAAGCCGATTACACCAAGATAAGGTTAAAAACCCACGCCTAAAAATGAACGTGGGTTCAATTTATTTGATTATTTTTCTCAGCATATAACAAGCTCCGTCCTCAGCAAAATATAAAAATTCACCGTTATTCACAACCATTGTTATTTACACTTCAAGTTGCTGGCTGTCTTTTAATAGGGCTTCGTCTTCCCATCCTTTGCACACATCAACCCATTCTACGGCTGAAGAATATTGAAGAATTTCATCCTTTGATAACTCAATGGCAGAGTTCGTGCTGCCACAGGCCGGGAATAGGGTCTCGAATCGTTGCATCGATATATCAAGGAAAACGTCAATTTCGTTTTTCAAACCGAATGGGCAAACCCCGCCGATGGCATGTCCTGTTTGCTCAAGCACTTCATCTGGTGTGAGCATTCGCGGTTTGAATCCAAATTTTTGCCGAAACTTTTTATTATCGACCTTGGCATCACCAGCAGCAACAATTAGGATGGCTTTTTCCTCATTCCCCCGAAAGGATAATGTTTTGGCGATTCGTGCTGGGATTACCCCAATCGTTTCCGCGGCTTGATCAACAGTAGCACTTGATGTTTCAAATTCCATGATATCCATTTCACGATTCCATTGTTTAAAATAGGTTTTAACGCTTTCTACTGACACCATTTTCATCCTCTCCATATGTATTATCTTGTATAATAGCATACGTTAAAGGATTAAAGCGAAAATACGTCTTGGAATGAATCCCTAATGAATAAATTTCCTGAAAGTTGATGGCTGCACGTTGCTATCAGTGAAATATCAGTATGATAATTATAAGATATATAAAAGCTAGCAAAAGGATATCGATATCTTGCTCCCGTCATTACTACTAAAAATAGAGATAATGGAAATTTGAACGATTTTTCAATCCTTCTTTCTGAAAAGTGATATAATTTTTGTTATAATTATATATTAATAGTCTGAATGGCTTTCGTTTTGGGAGGGGAAACATGAATTCACACAGTGCAGCATTGCCCCACTCAAGGGTGAAGGGAATTGTCTTAGTGCTCATTGCCGCAACCTTTTGGGGAGTATCCGGCACCGTTGCTCAGTACCTATTTCATCAGCAAGGTTTCAGCACCAACTGGCTTGTGGTGACACGGCTTATTTTTTCAGGAATTGGCTTATTACTGTTTTCACAAACTGTAGGGAAACAACCTATTTGGAGTGTATGGAAAAATAAACAGGATGTTGGCCGTCTGATTATCTTTGGAATCATTGGTATGTTCGGCGTTCAATACACCTATTTTGCTGCAATCGAGCATGGAAATGCGGCAACAGCAACCGTCTTGCAGTATTTGGCGCCAGTGATTATTGCCAGCTATTTATTTCTACGAGCAAAGTCATTACCAGGAAAACAAGAAGTGTTGGCGATTATTCTCGCACTTTTGGGAACCTTTCTTTTAGTAACGAAAGGAAGTGTTCATTCCCTGTCCATTACAGGAATGGCATTTTTCTGGGGGATTCTTTCCGCATTTGCCCTCGCATTTTACACGCTCTATCCGGGCGGCTTATTATCAAAATGGGGTTCATTGATGACGGTTGGCTGGGGGATGACCATTGGCGGCATCGGCTTTAGTTTCATCCATCCTCCCTGGAAGTTTCAAGGTGATTGGAGTCTGACATCCTTCTTAGCGGTCGTGTTTGTGGTTATTTGTGGCACGTTGATGGCCTTCTTTTGCTATATGGAGAGTTTGAAATACATCAGTGCTTCTGATGCAAGTCTTCTCGCCTGTGTCGAGCCATTATCCGCGGCCTTTTTGGCCGTTGCTTGGCTCCATGTTCCCTTTGGTGCGGCTGAGTGGATTGGCTCTATTTTCATAATTGCCACGATATTTATTTTATCTATAGCAAAAAATAATAAAAAGCAAACTGAAAATAAAGGGTTCGATTTCGGGGCAGGTAAAAAAAGTAGCAACTAAATAATTTAGTCGCTACTTTTTTTGCTTTTTTATTCACCTAAATCCACATTGTGGTACACTTGTTGCACGTCTTCTAATTCTTCTAATACATCAATCATTTTTTCAAATTTTGCTAGTCCATCTTCAGGAAGTGTAATTTCATTTTGAGGCAGCATAGTTAATTCGGCAACGGTAAAGTCCGTAATCCCTGCTTGCTTAAATGCTTCTTGCACGGCATGGAATTGGTCTGGCTCTGCATAGACAATCACCGAATCTTCTTCTTCTATAATGTCACGGACATCAACATCTGCTTCCATTAATAGCTCAAGAACATCATCTGCTGTTTTTCCTTCGACACCAATAACAGCAGTAGCATCAAACATATAGGCTACAGATCCGCTGACGCCCATATTTCCGCCGTTTTTACCAAAAGCAGCACGAACATCGGATGCGGTACGGTTTACGTTATTCGTTAGTGCATCAACGATGACCATGGATCCATTTGGTCCAAAGCCCTCATAACGAAGCTCTGTATAGCTTTCTTCGGATCCACCTTTTGCTTTTTCAATCGCACGGTCAATAATATGTCTAGGTACATTGTATGTTTTCGCACGTTCTAGAACAAATTTTAACGCTTGGTTGGACTCAGGATTAGGTTCACCCTGTCTCGCTGCAACATAAATTTCAACCCCAAATTTCGCATAAACACGACTTGTATTAGCATCCTTTGAAGCTTTTTTTTCTTTAATATTGTTCCACTTACGTCCCATTATGAACACTCTCTTTCCGCTTTGAATCTACACGAAATTATTATAAGAAAAAAACTGAATCTTTCATATTTTTTCAACATAACAATTTTGAGTTATGAATCATCTAATTGTCAAACATCACTTTATCAAAATGATACTTTCATACACAGATAATATTATACATTAAATGTTTCATTTGTTAAGTATCCTAAAAACAAAAAAGTATAAGAAATGCCTCGATTTTCAAAAAAAGGATCATTCCATGTTGTATGGATGATCCTTTCGCATTACACAAGCATTTGAAACAACGTGCTATCGTTATTTACTTCCCGATAAATAAATCCCTTTGCCTTAATCCGGTCTATTAATGGTAGATAGTCATCTTTATCTTTTAATTCGATACCAACCAATGCTGGACCTGTCTCTCGATTATTTTTTTTCGTATATTCAAAGTGGCTAATATCATCATTTGGTCCAAGTACATCAAAGAGAAATTCGCGTAATGCTCCTGGGCGCTGCGGAAATTGGACAATAAAATAATGCTGCAGGCCTTCATAAAGTTTGGAGCGCTCTTTAATTTCCTGCATCCGCCCGATATCATTGTTGCCGCCGCTGACGATACAAACAACTGTTTTCCCTTTAATTTCATTTGAATATGTATCTAAGGCAGCAACGGAAAGGGCTCCAGTTGGTTCCACAACAATGGCATTTTCGTTATACAAGGATAAAAGCGTGGTACAAACCTTACCTTCCGGAACCACAATAATGTCATCGACGATTTCTTTGCAAATTTCAAACGTTTTGGATCCAACTGTTTTAACTGCTGCGCCATCTACGAATGGGTCAATTTCTTTAAGGGAGGTAACTTCCCCTTTGAGTACTGATTCCTTCATTCCTGGTGCCCCTTGAGGTTCGACACCGATTAATTGTGTGGTTGGGGAATAGTGTCTTAAGTAAGTTCCCACCCCCGCTAGCAAGCCACCGCCGCCGATTGCGGCAAAGAGATAATCAATTTTTTCAGGACAATCGTTGAGCAATTCGACTGCCACTGTTCCTTGACCGGCAATCACATCGAAATCATCAAAGGGATGAATAAAGGTACGACTTTCAGCCTGGCTACACTCCATGGCTTTTTCATATGCATCATCGAAGGTATCTCCAGTTAACACAATTTCAACACTGTCTTTACCCCAAAATTTTACTTGGTTCACTTTTTGCTTTGGTGTTGTACTTGGCATATAGATTTTGCCATGAATGTTTAAAAGGTGACAAGAATAGGCCACTCCTTGAGCGTGATTGCCAGCACTTGCACAGATAATACCGTTTTGAAGTTCATCCTCATTAAGCTTTTTGATACGGTTATAGGCCCCGCGAATCTTAAACGAACGGACACTTTGCAAATCCTCTCTTTTTAAATATACATGACAATCATATCGTTCTGACAGCAGATGATTGTACTGCAGCGGGGTTGGGGAAATTTCATCCTTAATATTATGGCTGGCAAGGATGATATCTTCGACACTAAACGTTTTCTTTTCGACTTGTTGACTCATGTTAAAACTCCTCCTCTGTATTTCCTACTGTGCATGTAAAATGGTTTTAGTCTTGGTAAATGAATTTGCATTTTTAAACAACAAAAAACCCGTCCCTAATGGAATAGGGACGAGTTAGCTCGCGATACCACCCTACTTCCGCAATTGTACGATTGAAACTGCGGCTCTCGATCAACGCACCATTTAGGTACGGGTTCCATTGTAACGGTGGACATTCCGGTACAGCTTACTTTTACCGTTCAGCTATACATCTCAGAGATGATTTTCAGATAAGCCCGTCATCGACTCCCACCAACCGTCGATTCTCTGCTGGACAAGGCAATACCCTACTCTTCTCGTCATTGATTCATATCTAATTTTAGATAAGATTACCATCGAAAATATACCCTGTCAATGTATTTTGACTATTTTAACTATTTTGTCAATTAATAAAGCGCTTTCATTTTTCACATTCTGTTTAGTGCCGTTTTTATAGTATTTAGTGACCTAAATGGTATAATTTTAAAAGGAGATAAATAATTCTGACAACTAAAAAGGAGAGGTTTTGAAATGAAGATTCCTTACAAGGGGAAATCCCCCGCCATTCATGATTCAGTTTTTGTTGCACCAGGTGCATATCTGGTTGGCGATGTCCGGATTGGCAAAGAATCAACCGTATGGTTTAATGCCGTATTACGTGCAGATGACGGTCCGATTATCATCGGTGAACGATGCAGTATCCAAGATAACTCGACCATTCATCTATACGAAGGATTTCCAGTGGTAATTGAAGATGATGTAACCATTGGCCATAATGTTATTTTGCACGGGTGCAAAGTAGGAAAGAAATCCATCATTGGCATGGGGTCCACGCTTCTTGACAATGTGGAGGTTGATGAGGAATGCATTATTGGTGCGAATACGCTACTTGCAGGTGGAATTAAGATACCCCCTCGCTCCCTTGTACTTGGTTCACCAGGAAAAGTGGTCCGCGAGCTTTCAGAGAAAGATTTACAGATGCTGCAAATGTCTAGTGAGCACTACGTCCAAAAAGGGAAAGAATTTAGAGAGATTCTTAACTAGTTAGCTAAACCAACTATATTAATCGAAAATTGATATTATTGTGACCGTCGTCGCATAGTTTTTCTACATATGGTCACACATATCTTTTATCGGTTCTAGCCACAAACCTTATGTCTTGTCTCCGCAAATTGTACGGATACTAAAGCAAAGAAAAGACCGAACGCACGTCCGGTCTTTTTCTTAATCTATGAATGGCTTTTACTTAATTCACCGGTCTTAGCAGGTATGAGAAAACTCAACACAACCGTGATCAAACTCAAACACAAGGCATAAAGGAATACGTTTTTCATACCAACGGAAATGGTTACTGCCTGATTAATAAGCAAACCCATGATGGTTACACCAATTGACGTTCCAATATTTCTTAAAAAGATCTGCAGTGATGTAGACATCCCCTTGATATGGGGTTCGGCAAATTCTTGAGAAGCAATCGTGCCTACCGCAAACAGCAAACCGAAGGAAACACCTTGGATTGTTAAAATCAAAAACAATCCCATGTAAGAAATATCCTGAATGAATAAATAAAGCGCTAATCCCGAAATGGTCGTAATAAAACTGCCGATAATAAATAATATTTTGTAACCAAAGCGGAGGATCCAATTCCCTGCCGGTGTACTACCAAACATCCAGCCGAGCGCAATACTTAATAGAATCAGGCCACTTTTATAAATACTCATGTCTCGACCTTCTTGTAAAAACAAGGGAATGAAATTCGAAGTACCGAAAAACGATAAACAATAAAACAACATGAACAAATTCGTCATGAGGATTCCTCTATTTTTAAACAATGACACAGGGAGAAACGGTTCTGTTTCTTTCCTTTCAACTAATAGGAATACAATCAATCCGATGATTCCAATTAGGATGTACCAAATACCATGACTCACATTGGTAGCCAATAATAAAAGGGTAATCGAAAATCCAAAAAGGAAGAACCCTTTATAATCGATATGAGTCTTTTTAAATACTGTTTTTTCTTTATAAGGAAGTAGACACAGCACTGTGGCAATACCAATAGGGATATTGATAAAGAAAATCCATCTCCATGTCAAGGTCTCAACGAAGAAGGAACCCAAAACGGGCCCTACAATGGAGGAAATAGCCCAAATTGTACTAAATACCGCCTGGATCTTGCCACGCTTTTCAATTGTAAATAAATCTCCAACGATTATCATAGAGAGTGGAACCATTCCGCCGGCGCCAAGCCCTTGAATCCCTCTATACACAATCAGCATCTCCATGGAATTCGCGATTCCACACAGGATCGAGCCAAACGTAAACAGACCAACCGAGATCATTAACAGCTTTTTCCGGCCATACATATCTGATAGTTTACCGTAAAGTGGTACAGTAACAGTACTCGCTAACATATAAACGACAAAGATCCAAGCAAACAATTCCATGCCGCCGAGTTGTTTGACAATCGTTGGACTTGCTGTCTGCATTATATTGGCATCTAACGCCGAAATAAGGGTTGTAATCACAAGCCCCCAAAATACATATCTATTTTTCCCCATATGAACCTCCAATGTCCGATCATTGCTGAATAATTCCTTTTTTTTACAACATCAATTTTACACTTCTATCATTATAGCAAAATTTATTTTCTTTTACCCATCTTTATGAAAAGAACCCGTAAAAAAAGGGCTGATCGATTTCAGCCGAGTTTAAACAAGTAAGAATAGCTTATTTTCCCTGGAGATCAATGGATTGAAGAAAATTCCCGATTATTGTTATATATTCTTCTGGCTCCTCAATATACGGCATGTGTGCGCTGTTTTCGAATACATGGAATTTCGAATCCCGGGTCACGTCACTGTAGTATTGTGTTGTTTCTGGTGTTGCTTCGTCAAATCGCCCACACGTATATAGAACCGGGCAGGTAAGGTCCTTTAATTTCGATGTACAGTCAAACTCCTTCAAATTTCCAAGAACGGTAAATTCCGATGGCCCCCACATGATAGTATAGATTTCAGCATTCCGGTACCCTGAAGGTCTTTGTTCTAGCCATTCCGGTTGCTTCTCCATTCTGTTTACAAAATGTTTTCCAAATACCTCAATCGCCGCTTCAAATTCTTTCGAATCGGTCGTTCCATTTTCTTCACAGCGTGTAATGGTTTCCTGTATTTCAAGTGGAAGTTTTTTTAGATTTCGCTTTTGATCCTGTTCCCATAATGGGGCGCTAAGACAGGGGCTTGAGAAAATTACACTTTTCACACCGCTTGGCTTTGTTAAGCAATAAGCAGCAGCAAGTGTTGTCCCCCAGGAATGACCTAGGATATGTAATTCACTAAGCTTCAGCGCGTGTCTTATTTGCGCTAATTCCTCTACAAAACGGTTGAGATGCCAAAGAGAGGTATCCGTTGGTCTGTCGGATTTTCCACAACCTAATTGATCATATAAAATCACGGGACGATCTTTCGCAAGAGCTTTTAACCCTTGAAGCGAAAAAGAGGATGATCCCGGCCCGCCATGGAGAATAATGACTGGCGTGCCCCCACCCATTTCATCGAAAACTTGATACCAAACCTTTCCACCTGTTACTTCTATATAACCTTCATTATTGTGCATACTTTTTCTCCCCTAACCATTGCCTATTCCTTTTTACGCCTATCCTTTCTTTTGCCCACCAACAGTCCAAGTAACCAGCCGATGCCCGCAAGTAGTGGGTAAAGAATCATGATCGCAATTCCCTTACTGCTATCTTCAAGGCTTACTAGGTAACTTAAACTAAAGCTAATGATAGCCCCGGTAAAATGTCCCAATCCCCCGTACATCTTGGCATACTGATTCGTTCTCCAACCAATTATACCAAAAATTAGTCCAATTCCGACAAAAAGTACAAGCATGAATAAATCTTCAACAAAATAGATAAGCTGCTGCAACGATGTTCCTCCGAACCTGAAAAATTTGTCACATAATTGTATTCTATGAATTTTTCTAATTTCCTTTGATTGGGCCAGAAAAAATATCATGCATTGTGTATCGTTTCTTGGTTTAACCCTCTGACAGCTTTTCAAAAAACAAAAGACCTGCCCCAAGTGTCAAACACTTGGTCAGGTCTCCTACATTATCGTTGCATCTTCCAAACCGCAGCAATATTAGCAGCAGTCCGTTCTACATATACCGCAGCATTCTTAAAGGCATCTTCTAGTAAAACAACTCCCGGTACGATACTAAAAACGGCATCGATTCCATAGTCGTGGACAACAGTGGAGTCATCAGCCATATTTCCCGCAAGTGCCACAACAGGAACACCATACCTTTTTGCTGTTTTGGCTACCCCAATCGGTGTTTTTCCAAAGATCGTTTGGCCATCAATTTTACCTTCCCCGGTAATCACCAAATCAGCATCCTGCACTAGGTGGGAAAGTCCTGTTGCCTCAATGACAATTTCAACGCCACGCTTTAGCTCTGCAGGTAAAAATGCAAGTAAACCGCCACCAAGACCGCCGGCAGCACCGGCACCAGATACATCGTTTATCTTTTTCCCAAGGTCTTGTTCAATAATAGCAGCAAAATGGGCAAGATTTAGGTCCAATTGCTCGACCATTTCCGGTGTTGCCCCTTTTTGCGGTCCAAAAATAGCGGAAGCCCCTCTTACACCTGTTAGCGGGTTATCGACATCACAGGCCACGTCCATTTTTATATTCTGTAAGCGGGGATCCACATTAGCAAGATTGATAGAAGCTACATCACCAAGTGACTCGCCACCTTCCCCAATTTCATGCCCAGCAAGATCGAGGAAACGAACCCCAAGGGCTTTCGCCATCCCCGCTCCGCCATCATTTGTTGCGCTTCCACCGATTCCAATAATAATGTGAGTAACGCCTAAATCAAGAGCTGCAGCAATTAATTCCCCTGTCCCACGTGTCGAGGTAATCAATGGGTTTCGTTTTTCCACAGGGACAAGATGCAGGCCTGAAGCGGCAGCCATTTCAATGACAGCAGTTGTCTTATTACCAAGAACTCCGAAAAAGGCATCTACAGGTTCACCAAGAGGACCCGTTACCTTTTTATAAATAATTTCCCCACCCGTGGCATCCACCAGGGCCTGAACCGTCCCTTCGCCGCCATCAGCCATCGGAATTTTCACAAAATCCGCATCAGGGATTTGACGCTTAAAGCCTTTTTCAATAGCATCAGCGACTTCAAGGGCAGACAAACTCTCCTTAAATGAATCAGGTGCAATAACAATTTTCATCCTATTTCTCTCCTATCTATGTCAATATTGCACGGATGAACTATCCAAAAAAGTGAAACACACCATAAATCAATGTTGAAAGGATGGCCATCGTTAAACCAACGAGTGTCTCGTATGGAATGACTTTTAAGCGTTCTTTGATATCCATATTGACACTTCCACCAGTTGCATGGAAAAAGCTTCCGTGTGGCAGATGGTCTAAAACAGTTGCCCCTGCATGAATCATTGCTGCACCAGCGATAGCCGACACACCCATACCTAGAATAGTCCCGCTAAATACCTGACTCGCTACAGCTGTACCGGCAGTGGTTGAAGCCGTTGCAGCCGACATGAAAATACCTGATACCGGTGCAAGGACGTATCCAGGAAGACCGAGTACATTTAACCCTTCAATCAATAAGTCTTTCAATCCTGAATTCGCAATAATCCCTGCGAGTGTACCTGTTCCAAGTAGCATGATGGCTACGCCTGACATTTTGCCAAGGCCTGAAACAGCATACTCATTCACTTTTCTACCTCGACCCATTACCAATGCCCCGACAATCCCGCCAACTGGAAGGGCAATCATGGGGTCAATGCTAATATCAAATAAGGGCCTTAAGGCTAATAAAATGATTGTCACTAGTGGGGCAACAATGGCTGGGAGAAATAATGGTAGCTTTCCGCCATTATGTGTCTGCACTTCAAAATCTTTTATACTGGAACCTTTATTAATAAGTTTTTTTGCAATGAGATACGTTACCACAAGTCCGAAAAGGGCAGGAATAATTCCGGCAGCCATAATAGAGGTAAGTGGAACTTTAAAAGCATCAGATGCCGCAATGGCATTAGGATTTGGTGATATGAT
This sequence comes from Neobacillus sp. OS1-2, assembly GCF_030915505.1. Taxonomy (GTDB): domain Bacteria; phylum Bacillota; class Bacilli; order Bacillales; family Cytobacillaceae; genus Neobacillus. The sequence goes on along the minus strand of NZ_CP133265.1, from coordinate 4,375,945 downwards.
ATTCCCTGCTTTACCGCCGCCTATCATGGCGAACAAGATCGCCGTTTTAGAAATTCCGGCTCTTCGGGCAATGGCAAGTGCAATTGGCGATACTGTGATAACAGCAACATCGATAAAAACTCCGACCGCCGTTAAAATCATCGTCGCGACCGCTAAAGCAAGAAGTGCTCTCGTTTCACCAAGTTTTTTTACAATCGTTTCAGCGATAACGGCAGCAGCACCCGATTCAATCAGGACCCCGGCGAGTATACCCGCTGCAAGAATCCGAAGCACGGCCGGAATGATGCCTTTCGCCCCTTCCATCATTAACGTTACCGTGTTAGTGATATCAACTCCGCCAATGAGTCCGCCGATCAATGCTCCGGCAATCATCCCGTAGGCAGGAGACACCTTTTTCAAAATTAAAATTATGGCAATGACAAGTGCACAAATGGCACCTAAAGCGCTTACTTGAATATGAGCATCCATGATGATTTCCTCCTTATCTCGTCTGTATGTCCATTGTAAGCGTTACCTAAAGCGGTTTCATTAGCCAAGCGATCAAAAAAAAGACCCAGATAGTGCAGGTCTTTTGTGCAAATGCACAATTACATGATTTGATCTATTATGACTGACAAATAAAGCTCTAGCAAA